>JBBITS010000198.1:0-4573 GCA_037440665.1 Chloroflexota bacterium | reverse complement strand
GGAAACCGCAGGGACTGCCCGCCGGAATTTACAGCAGTCTAGAGACGCGACCGTCCGGTTCCCCTGCCGGAGGGGTGGCCGTGAAGTAGAACGCGCCGTAGAGAATCCGGTCTCCGCAGAAGTACCGATGGACCTTGCCCCAGTCAATCCACCAGCCGTTCTCGCGCTGCGCGTAGAACATGTTTGCGCCGTCGACAAACAGCGCCAGCCTCTCTCTGGGGATCATCCCGGCCTCCTTGCCGCCAGCTATGCGCTTCCAAGGTTACGAGCATAGTAACAGAGATCGCGAGATGTCGCCCGATCATCGTCGTTCCATCTGACATGACGTGGCTGTTCCTCACGCCTCCACCTCAAGATTCTCCTCAGTCACGACGCCGTCGAGGATGCGGAAGGCGCGGACCACCGGCGCTCCCGGGTTCATCAGCGAAACGAGCACGTAGTAGGCGTCGGGCCAGGTCGCTAGGCGAACGTCGGTCGGCGACGGGTAGGCCTCGGTGTGCGTGTGGGAGTGATAAATGACGAGGAACTCCCAGCCGTTCTCGTCAGCCTCACGGTAGATGCGGAGGAGGTCCTTGGGGTCGACGTTGTACCGGTAGGGGCTGGCCTCGGCATTACGCGCGCGGTAGAGCTTCTTCGCCCGGCTATCGGTGCCGGCGATGATGCCGCAGCACTCGTTAGGCGCCTCCTCGCGCGCGTGGGCGATCATCTCGTCCACAAAGCTCCTGTGGAGGCGCAGCGTCATTGATTCTCTCCTAGTCCGTGGTAGCAGGTACCAGCACGCCCATGGCCGCGCGGGGCGTCTCCACCTGCAGCAGCCGCCGTTCCGAGGCCCGGTACGCGTTGGTCAGCGCGTCGGCCACACAGCCGCCGCACAGAAAGCGGCCCTCGGCGCCCGGGTTCACGAACATCGGCGCGTCGTCGGGCAACCGGGAGTCGATGGCATCGGCGGGCAGCCAGAGCACGTGACTCTGCTTCCGGCAGACGTCGCAATCGCCGCCGATGCCCAGCAAGAGCCACGAGATGGTGTCTATGTCCTCGAGAAGGAAATCGTACTCGCGCAGCTCGTCGACCCGGTAGTAGTCGTGTGAGTCGAAGCCGGGTGCGGGTTCGACGACGACGGCGATGCCCTCCATGCCCTCGTAGTGGCGGCGGAGCGCCGGCCCCAGGCACCGGTAGCAGGCAATCTCAGGAGCGCCGTCGTACTCGCCCTGGCACGTGGGGTCGATGCCGACGCGGCCCTCGGAGGCGCCGCAGAGGTCGCACGGCTGCCCCTCCTCGAAGAGCGGCGCGTACGCTTCGTCTTCCTCGGCGGATTCGTCTTCCCACGGCTCGGGGCCAGTCGGGTCACGGCTCATGGTTCACCACGGCCTCAAGTCTCCATCGTCGATGCAGCTTCCGCGCTGAAGCTTCGCCTGGACGTAGCGATCGCTCAGCGGGAGCGTGACCACGTGGGCGGCCCAGTGGTCCAGCTCAGCGTCCGGCAGGCGGTCGAAGAGGTCGCCCAGGCAGACGTGAACCTGTTCCTCTCCCGGCGCGATGCCGAAATCCAGCGTCCATCCGCTCTCGCGGCGCACCCGGCCGATGGTGTCGGTGCGGGTCACGCCATAGCCCGGCGACCGGCGGTAGCGCTCGAGCACGCCAGCGCTGAAGCTGACCTGCACGAGCGCCGGGTCCCGGCCCGTGAGCGCCCGGCGATATGCTACTCCCGCGAAATCGGTCATGGCGACGACTCCCAACGTGCGATTGTACGGCGATGCTACCGGCAGGCGGCGGCTCCGGCAACCCTTTGTGAGCCGCTGTACAGATGTCGGCGGATCGTGCTATTCTCGCTTCATCCCCGAAAAGCGACGCAGACCTGCCTGCCGCACCCATCCCCGCCTCGGGCGCCGGCTCAGGAGAGCCAGGGAGGGCTCGCCGTGACGCTGGAACAGCTAACTCCTGTCGATCCATACGCACTTCGGCAGGCCCAGGTCAGGCTGATGGCGGAGATACACGACCTATCGGCCCAGATCCGCGACCTGCGGGGCCGCTTCACACGCCGGGATCGCCCTCGCGACATGATGCGCACTCTGGAGGACGACCTGCGCGCCAAGTGGGAGGAACTGCGCACCGTCCGCGCGGGCTGCGTCCCACCCGAGCCCACGCGCAGGCCCGGCGGCAAGTACTGGCGCTAGGCTGCTGAGAAATCTCCAAGCAGGCGTCCATCTTGCTCACCCGCTCGCCTAGGGAAGTAATTTTGAATCTGGAGGGACGCCCCCAGACTCCCCAGCAGGGGGCGCCGCTCCCTGCACTCCCCGTTCTTCAGCGCCCTGCCAGGCTACGCCCCCGCCTTACTCACCAGACGCAGTTCGCCATCCATCACGGTGATCACCTGGCCCCCGACGCGAAGGCGCAGTGCTTTCTCCCCGCCGTCCACGTCGACGAACACCCGGCCGTCGCGCCCGATCTCGACGCCCTGCTCGGCCACGTAGGACAGCGGCGGCGGGCCGACGAGTCCCGTACGGGCTAAGTACGCGCCGACGCATCCGTTGCAGCTCCCGCACACCGGGTCCTCGGCTATCCCTTCCCGAGGAGCGAAGGTGCGCACCCGGATGCGGCACGCTGGGTCGGCAGCCTCCGGGCAGAACGCGGTGACGCCCGCCACGCCCACGAAGCGCTCCACAGCACTAAGGTCGGGGTCGAGGTTGCGGACGGTCCCCAGGTCCCGCAGCGGCGCGACGATCCACCGGATCCCAATCGACACGATGAGCGGCTCAGCGATGATCGCTTCCGGCGGCACGCGCAGGGCGACCGCCACGTCCGCCAGGGGCGGCGCGGCTGCGAACGACGGCACGGGCTGGGTCATGACGTAGCGGCGCTCCCGCCTCTCGCCGTTGACCTCGATGGCCTGGATTCCCGCCGCCGTCTGCTGCCAGAGCGTGCGGCCGGGCGGCAGACGTACTGCTCCCGCCTCCAGCATCGCGTGGGCCGTGCCGATGGTGGGATGCCCGGCGAACGGCAACTCGCTGCGCGGCGTGAAGATGCGCACGCGGTAATCAGCCCCTTCAGCCGAAGGCGGCAGCACGAACGTAGTCTCCGAGAGGTTCATCTCGCGGGCGATGGACTGCATCGCCGCGTCGTCGAGGCCGCGCGCGTCGGGAAAGACCGCCAGCGGGTTGCCCCGCAGGGGCGTGTTGGTGAAGACGTCGACCTTCAGGAAGCGGTAGGACGGCACGGGCGCATGATAGCGCCTGCGCGAATCCACCGGCGCGGCGCATCCGCTCGCCGGCGTGAAAGAGGGCCAGCCACTGCTCGAAGCTCAGCGCTCCCGGTGGCTGCGCGGGGTCGAAGCCCAGCGCCCTCCCCAGAGCCATCATCTGGCCCACCGTGAAGATGAAGCGAAGCGCCATTCCGACGGCAGAACCCCGACCGAAGGCGGCGGCGACGAAGCGCCTGTATGCGGACAGTGTCCGCCCCGTCAGCAACGGCTGCTCGCGCTTGCGCAGGCGCAGCAGAGCGGTGTGGACCGACGGAGGCGGCTCGAGGTCTGATCGCTTGAATCGCCCTGCAATGGTGATCTCGAAGACGGGCTTGTGGAGCAGGGAGAACAGGGTCTCTCGTGGAACGCCAGCGAACTTCCATGCCGCTTCCCGCTGGAGGACGAGGAGGGCGTCGCGCGGCGGACGGGGCGCGGAAACGAGCCTGCGCACGACAGCCGCGGTCGCGCCGAAGGGCACGTTGGATACGACGACGTAAGGCTCGCGAGGCAGCGGAAAGCGCAGGAAGTCGGCCAGGTGGCATTCGACGTTGGTCCGCCCCACGAAACGCGCCCGCAACGAGCGGTAGAGGCGCGGGTCCTTCTCGACGGCGACAACGCGGCAGCCGAGTTCGGCCAGCGCTTCGGTGAGGACGCCGCGGCCAGCGCCGATCTCGACGACGAGATCGCCGCGCCGCAGCGGCAGTCCTCTGACCAGACGCCGCGCCACTCCGATATCGCGAAGGAAGTGCTGCGACATCTCCGGGCGGCGGGCTTCGAGGGCGTTGTGTTCACGATCCACGTCTTCCTCCTCGCCGCTGCGGCGGCGATGCCACGAAGGAAGGACGAGATCAGAAACGAGGGCAACGCGGCATCAGGCGCCGTCAGCAGGCATGCAACTGCAAGTCCCGTGACAGTCAGGGCTGGGCCGGCCGGGTTCCCGGCCGGCGCTTGTCCTTCCGGCGGAAGGACCTACTTCCTGAGCCTCATGCCAACGAAAGTCATCACAGATTCGGGTCGAGGGTAGCGGCGGGACAAAAGGATGTCAACGCCGCTCTGTCGCGGCGCGAGTCCCCTTCCTATACTGCGGCCGTGCCGTACTGGGTCATCGAGGGCGAACTGGCCATCGCGTCGCGGCCGGGCTACCAGCCGGGCATGGAGACGCTCGTGCCCCGCCACGCCGTCGAGTCGTGGGCGGACGAGGCGCACCGGGTCGGCATCGCCTCCATCATCTGCCTGCTGGACGGCGACCAGCTTCCGCTGTACGACCACGCGCTGGAGGGCGTATCCTCCAGCATCAATTCCTTGGCGAGCTTGGGCGGCAGTCCTTTCGTTTTA
>JBBITS010000197.1:690-4647 GCA_037440665.1 Chloroflexota bacterium | reverse complement strand
TGCCACCCTTGGCCCCGAACACGGTTACGACGGTGCCCCGCGCCGCGGGCCTGTGCTCGTCGCCCGTCTGGCGGATGCGCCGGCGCTCTTCCTGTTCGAGGATGCCGTAAAGGGCGCGCGACAGGTCGTCGGGCTTGACGGGCTTGATCAGGTAGTCGCGGGCGCCGGCCACCATCGCGCGCCGGACCGAAGCGGCGTCGGCCAGCGACGAATACACGATGACCGGCGTCGAGGGGCACGTGTCGACCAGAGCCTCGATGGTCTGGATGGCCCGCGCAATCGGCTCCTCGAGCGAGACAAGGAATACGTCGGCCTGATGCTCCCGGGCGACGGTCACGGACTCGATTCCGTAGCCGGCCTCGCCGGTCACGGTGAAGTGCGCCAGTTGGAGGGCGCGCTTCGTGTCCGCTCGACTCGCCAGGTCAGGGTCAACGATGATGATTTCTGGCGTTCTCGGCATCAGTGGTTTCTCGGCTTCCTGCGTCTAGAAATCCCGTTGTCCGTCCGGGGGCGCCGCTGACCTATGGTCCGCCCGAGGACAACCCGGCGAATATTGCGTCGTAGATGGCGGCGATCTTCTCCGGAATCAGTTCGGTTTCAGCGACGGCCTCAGGATTCACGATCGCGTCGTCGCCATAGCTGCGGACGATGGCCCTGAGCTTGCCGTTGGCGTCGGCAAGGAATAGCCACTCCGCGTCCTTCGGGTCCACGAGCAGAGTGACGGTCGTCGCGTCTTCCTTGGAGCCTTCCTCAGGCTTAGCGGCGACGCCTTCGCCGGCGGTCGCGGCTGGGCCGGCCTTCACCAGCTCCTGATCCACTGCCAGCACCTGCACGTTCTCCAGAACGACGCGCGAGAAGAAGGCCTCCAGCTCCTCGTTGTCGCCCCGCTTGAGGCTGAAGACGCCGATGATGTCCACGAAGTCGCCGGGGAGAACCAGGCCGCCGGCGCTGACCACTTGGTCGACGGCGATAGACATCGCGCGCTTCCCCGGCGGAATGGTGAACGACAGCGAGTCGGCCGAACCGGCGCTCCCCGTGTCGACGATGGCGGAAGTCGATATCTGCTGGTTGGGTTCGATGGGGTAAAGGGTGACCCTGCCCACAGCGCCTTCCAGGTCCGAAAGAGCGCCTGTTACCGCAGCGCTCAAAGGCACCTGCTTGCGGTCCAGCATGTCGGCCGTAATCGTCTCGCGAGCCCCGATCGCGACCTTCGCCACCACGACCGTCTGGGTCTCGCCAGCGATGCTGGTCGACCCAGAGGTCCCATCCTGCCGGTTGAGGACGGTGTAGACGAGAATGCCACTCAGAGTTGACAGAATGAGGGCCAGGATCAGGAACCAGCGGTTCGTTCGCGTCGCGCTGGCGCCAAGGGAACGCGCCATGATGGAGACCTCCCGATTGGGGAACGTTTCGGTTCTGCTACTTAGGTATCGGCTATAGGCTGGCAAAGGTTGAGCGCGTGGCCATCGGCTGGCACAGGTGTTTGCCCTGGTCCGGCGCCCGGGCCCTTGGTCACCGGCGTACGAACACGCTTTCTATTTCGCCGGCGAAAATCTCCGCCCAGCCGGGCTCCTGTCTCAGGACCTCGGCCAGGTGGCTTTCCGAGCGTAGCAGCGCCGTGTCCACCCCGTACGCATCCAGGATGGCCTGCCACCCGGGCGCCGTTTCCATGATGGCGATGTAGTCGTCCAGCAGCTCAGACCGGTAGAAGTCGGTCCGGCCGTCTACAAAGACCGGAACGTTGGGCCACAGGTTCTGGATGAGGTATCCTCCCCAGCCGTAGTCGTTAAAGAGACGCGCATCCTGGCCGGACCGGCGCAGATACTCCACTCCCTGCTCCGGGTAATCCCTAGCGCTGGGACTCCACCCGGACGTCGAGGCGCCGGACAGGGCGCCGGCTCCAAGAACGAGTGCCCCCACTGCGATGACGCAGGCTGCGGCTATCCCGGCGGGCATGACCGTCGCCGTGTCGCCGCTGATGCGGGCCCACCGCCATTTGCCGGCCAACGCAGGGCCAATGACCGGCGCTGCCAGCAGGGCGATGAACGGAGCGTTGCGCAGCGCCTGCATCGACAGGACAAGCGCAGCCAGGGACACAAGCCAGAGGTACTGACCGGGACGCCCTCGCGACATGAGCGCCGCCGCCATCGAGACAGACAGAGCCAGCAAGGGCAGGTTGAACGGCGACGTGAAGTCGGGACGCCGCCACTCGTCGACTATCCGTAGGGCGTCGGCATCCTGCAGGTAGCGGAACGGATACCAGAGCACGGTCGGCCCGTTGGGGTTGAGGTTGGTAACGGCGAGGCACGCTCCGGCCACCCAGATCGGCGTGAGCACATCGGCTGGCTGGCCGCGCAGGCGCTGGACTGTCCGCGAGACCATCCACGCTCCGACGGCCAGCAGCCCGTAGAAGAAGCCCAGGTGCAGGTTGACCCACAGCGCGGTGAGGGCGGGCAGCAACCACAGAGGCGCGCGTTTGCCTTCCTCGGCGCGGACAATCACGTAGACGAAGATGGCGAACAGAAGCCACGTAAAGACCTGGGGCCGCACGGTCACGAACCCTGCCATCGTCGCCGCCACGGGTATTCCGATCAGAACCAGCGCGCGACTTCCTGTGCCCAGACGCCGCGCCGTCGCGAACATCAACGCTAGCGCAGCCAGCGTCGCCGACGAGAAGAGCGCGACGTTGCCGGCGTAGCCCGTCCATCGCTCCACGGCGTAGATGATTACTTCCGAGAGCCACTCGTGAGCCACCCATTCGTTCCCTAGGGCCGTCCACGAGAAGGGGTCGTGGCGCGGTAAGCCTTGCTCGAAGATGAGCTGTCCGGTGCGCAGATGCCACCAGAAGTCGGGATCAACCACCGCGAGGAACGGCACGACGAAGACGAGGGTGGCCATGACGCCGAGTTGAACCCACAGGACGTGGACTGGCCGCCCGGCCGCCCCGGTCACAAAGGCGAACACCGGCATCCGAAGCGCCCCGGGAGCGCCACGCCGGTTGGGCTTCGAAAGGGAGATGGTCATGGTGGATTATCGGCGGTGAGCCTGGCTCTGCTGCGCGGAACCAGCGCTCTTAAGGTCTACGCTTGTCTGAGATGGCGAGAGGGGTGCGGGACGACGCCCACACCCCTCCGGTTGCCGGCAAGCCTACAGCGGAAACTAGCAGCTTCCGTCGAGACAGGCGGTCGCGTTGTTGAACGCAGTCGTGATGGCGCCCCGGAACGCCACGACGGCACCGACGACCACGGCCACCGCGATGACGGCCATGATCAGGCCGTACTCGGCCAGCGTCTGACCGTTCTCGTCGACAGCCTTCGCCTTCAGCTCGTGCACGCCGACCATGAGCCGCGTCAGCAGCTCGTTAACCAACCGCATTTCCAACCCTCCTCAAACTCGCTTCCGGTTCCACACCGGAGTGCTATCGTTTCCGCCCGGCCCGCGCCGGACAGGAATCCCCTGTTTGTTGGTTGGACGTTGGAAGTTGGAGGACGGGAAGGACGAGTCGGAGGTCTCTTCTGGAAGGCCACGCTTCAGCGTGGCATCGTTGTCAGTCAGGCTGAAGACTGACCTTCTTATCCTCCGCTTCCCGCTTCTCGCCTCCCGCTTCCAGCGTCACGACACCGAGCGCAGCGCTTTCCTTCCCGGCGGCGGCTCCTCAAGACGCAGTTGCCGCCTCAGCGCATTCAGCGCGCGGTGCTGGATAACCCGTATGGCCGCGACGCTCTTGCCGATGATTTCCGCCACTTCGCGGTACTCCAGGTCCTCGACGAACCGCAGGATGATGACCTGCCGCTGCTCGTCACGAAGGCGAAGGATGGCTTCCCGCACTCGCTCCTCGTCGGACTTCTGCTCGGCTACCTCCTGGGGGTCGCGCCGGGGAGCGTCGTCGACGATGCCGTCGTGGAGCTGCGCCCGCTCGCGCTTCGACCGGAGGTAGCTGACCGCCAGGTTGTGCGC
>JBBITS010000197.1:0-669 GCA_037440665.1 Chloroflexota bacterium | reverse complement strand
CGCGCCGCGGATCTGGTAGCGATGGATCGCCTCCCAGGCCTGCAGGAACGTCTGGCCGGTGAGGTCTTCCGCCTCTGCGGCGTTCCCCACCAGGTAGTAAATGTGCCGGTAGACCCGTACGACGTGCCGGTCGTACAACTCGCCGAACGCTTCCGTGTCGCGGCGAGTGGCTCGCTCCACCAGTGCCCGTTCCTCTGAGCGCGTCGGAGTCGCCGTCAGCATTCCCCCCGAGTTCTCCTTCGGCGCGCCCAGTCGCAGATTCGACTCTGGCGAACGGCGCCGGCCTGGTGGCGGGTGATTCCCCTAGGGGAACCGGCCCGGACCCGTACGGGAAAACCCGTATCCGTCTGAAGCATCGGTCCCACCCTCGCCTGCCTACAGGTCCGCAAAGTGAACGATGGTGACAAAGCGGTGACGGAATCGGTCAGTGATTAACCCGCCCGTGAGGCCAACGGTGAACCTGCCGCGCGGACCAGGCCGCCCGCCGCGGGAGCGGGCTATGTCTGGTGATTGGAACTCCGAAATCCAGCGCCGGGTGAGAACAAGAGGCGCGCCCTGAAGACGTTGCTGCTACGCGTCGCTAGACGTCGTCTTCGTACCCCTCATCAGGGTCGTCGCTGACCCATTCGTTCAACGAAGATGCCTGCTCCTCGTGCGGATGGGCGAAGC
>JBBITS010000196.1:0-4652 GCA_037440665.1 Chloroflexota bacterium | reverse complement strand
GCCGCGCGCGCCGTCGGCGCGGGCGCCGCTTCCCCGTCTGCCCGAGGAGGGCTCTCAGATACCCATGCCAACCCGCCCGGGGCCCACGCCCCGGGAGGTCGAGGAGTTCGCCGCGCACCACCCGCCGGAGGTGGACCCGACGAGGCCGGTAGTGAGGCTCCGGCAGGAGGGGAGCGGCGCGCTCTTCCGCCGCACGGGTCCGTCCCGAGGCGTGCCTCTGCCTCTGCCGCTGGCCCTGGGGGCGCTCGTCGTGGGGCTCGTGGTCATCGTCGCCTATTGCGTCATGCCGGGCTCGGTGGAGGAGAGCCGCAAGGAGCAACTGGAGGCGGTCCTGACCCACGCCCGCGGGTCGCTCTGGCAGGCGAGTCAGGAGACGGACCCAGGCGAGAAGCGCCGCTGGCTCCAGGAGGCCAGCAGCGCCGCCGCCGAGGCGGCCGCCATCGACCCGGCGGCCGAGTTGGTGATCAAGACGCAGGCGCAGGTGACCGCCGCCATCGCCGAGCTGGACGCCGTCGTCGAGTTGGCGGTGCTGGAGCCGGTGATCGACCTGAAGACGCTGGTGGGCGGCGACCTGTCGGTGGCGCGCGTGGAACTCGCTGGCGACGTCGCGTTCTTCCTCGACGCGGCGGGAGGCCGCGTGATCGAAGCACCCATCGGAGGCGGCGCCGCGCGGGTGGTCCTCCGTCCAGGCGACGCGCCGCAGGAGGGCGTCGAGGTCGGCGTGGTGGGGCGGCTGGTCTGGGACGAAAGCGGCGGACGGGCGCTGGCGCTGGACGAGGAGCGGCAGCTCTTCGCCATCGCGCCCGGCGGCGCGGCCATCTCTCTGGCGTTGCGCGACGCGGCGGAGTGGGGTTCGGCCGACGATGTCGCTGCGTACGAGGGGAACCTCTACGTGCTGGACGCCACGGGCAACCAGGTGTGGCGCTACGTCCCCACCGAGAGCGGGTTCGACAGCGAGCGGCAGGGCATTCTCACCGCCACCACCCTGGATGGAGCAGCCGGCCTGGCCGTCGCGGGCGAGGTCTACATATGGATGGAGGATGGGAGCGTCCGGCGCTTCTCCAACGGGCAGGAGGTGGCCTTCGGCCTGCGCGGCATCGACCGGCCTCTGGCGTCGCCCGCCGGACTCGCCGTGGCGGCCGGGGCGGGCGAAGTGTACATAGCCGACCGGGGAAACCAGCGCGTCGTGGTGGCGACGCTGGACGGCGTCTTCCGCCGCCAGCTCAAGAGCGCGAGCTTCACCGACCTGCGCGGCGTCTCCGTGGACGAGGAGGCGGGGGCGCTGTACGTCCTCAACGGCGATGCCCTCTACCGGGCGGCGCTGCAGTAGTCGGAGACTCAGCTCTCGCCCGGGCGAGTCGCCTCCGGAGACTGGCGAGCGGCGTGGCGGCCTTATGGGGCCGCGCCGGGCAGCGGGCAGACGGCGCACCGGCCCTGCTGACACCACGCCCTGTGGAGGTGGAGCATCCCCTGCTGGCGGCGGGCGGTCAGGCGCGCGCCGACGGGGATGAGCGCCTGTTCCAGGAAGACGAGGACGCCGTAGCGCCCCGGCCGGGGCAGCGCGGCGTAGACCGCTCCCGCGCGGGCGGCCAGTTCGGGCGGCCCGCAGGCGGCGGCCAGGGGCAGGACGGCGTTGACGAGAATCTCGATGGCGCGGCCGCGGCCGATGAGGGCGGGTTGGTCCGGCGGGCCGGCCACCGTGAAGGCGGCGATGATTTCCCGCGTTGCCGGCGCACGTTCCAGCGCGCGCAGCAGCTCCGCCGGGCCGTCGGCCCGCGCCAGGAGAAGGGCGAAGCCCCGTAGCCGCCGCTCCGGGCGGTTCAGAGGGCGCAGCGCCGCGCCCAGACGAGCGGCCGGCTCTAACGCCTCCAGCAGGGCCTGCGCCAGCTCCTCAGGCGGAGCGCCCGCAGCGAGCATGCCGCTCAGGCGCCGCCAGGGCAGACGCTCCGCTAGCGTGCCCATGGCGCGGCGGTCGCCGCCGTAGCCCAGCGCCTCCAGGAGAGCCCGGTAGAGCGCCTCTTCGAGGCCGATGCCAGCGGCCCGCGCGCCCAACTCGCGCGCCCGTCCTTCGAAGCGCTCCTGTCCCAGCGCGTCGAGCCGGGCGAGAACCCCCTCTCGCACGGCCGGGCTGACGGCGTCCCGGCAGGGCTCGCGCCAGAGCGGCGGGCGTTCGAGCCAGCGGCGCAGTTCGCCCGCCCGGCGGTCGACCCACGGCCCCAGCGCCACCACGGGAGCGGCGCGCCCGCTGGCGAGCGGCGTGTCGGCGCCGGTGTCGTCCTCAAAGACGACGTGGAGCACCACGCCGTCGTAGGCCGGGTCGCGGTGGTGGCCGTGGGCGCGGAAGTCCGACGCCCGCAGGTGCAGTTCGACGTCGCCCCGGATGGCCGCGCCTGATGGCCCGGCTATGAGCGCCCCCCGGAAGTCGGGCCCCGGCCCCCGGCCGCGCCGCCCCTGCCGCAGGACGCGCACGGGAGCGCCCTGACGGGTGGCCAGGGCAGCCTCGGGGAAGCGCTGGCCCGCCCAGAGATCATGGAGCTCGGCCTCGCTGAGGGGCGCCCTCACGGCGTTTCGGCCTCGCCCGGCCCGCCGGTCTCCGGAGGCGGCTCGCCCGGGCGAGCGCCGGGACGGGGCTTGCCGTAGTCCGCCTGGGCGGAACGCTCGGCCACGATGCGCAGGAGCTTGACGGATGCCCCGCGCGGGCGGTAGGCGCCCGTCTCCCATTCGCTCACGGTCTGCTGGCGGACGCCCAGCTCCTCTGCCAGCTCCTGCTGGGTGAGGCCGAGTTCCTGGCGAAGCCGACGGACGGTCTCGGCGTCCCACGGAGGCCACTGAGGCTCTTGCTTCCGAGCCATGGCATGATGTTACACGGTTCCGTGTAAGGACGTCAACAGGGCTATGCCGCGATTCCCGGGGCTTGCGGCACTCCAGACGTTACGTTAGCATAGCGTCTGGCACTCTCGTCCTGAGAGTGCTAAGCTAACCGGCGCATCCCCTGTTCAACGACTCAATCAACCAACACAACGCACAAGGAGGTTCGTTCCTGTGGCTAAGGCTGCAACCGCTACGGCGACCAAGCTGGTACCGCTCCACGACCGCATCGTCATCAAACCCATAGTCCAGGAAGAGGTGCTGGCCAGCGGCATCGTCATCCCCGACACGGCGAAGGAGAAGCCCCAGCAGGGCGAGGTCGTCGCCGCCGGCCCCGGCCGTCTGGACGACACCGGCAAGCGCATCGCCATGGACGTCAAGAAGGGCGACCGCATCCTCTACGCCAAGTACACCGGCCAGGAAGTGAAGATCGACGGCGAGGAGTACATCGTCCTCTCCGAGAAGGACGTGCTCTGCAAGCTGGAGGGCTAGCCCGCGGGCGGCCGTCCCCTCAGGGAGGATCAGATGGCAAAGCAACTGGTATTCGATGAAGAGGCGCGGCGCGCCCTGCGCGCGGGCGTCGACGCCCTGGCCGACGCCCTGAAGGTGACGCTGGGGCCGCGTGGCCGCAACGTCGTGCTGGAGAAGAAGTTCGGCCCGCCCGCGGTGGTCAACGACGGCGTCTCCATCGCCAGAGAGATCGAACTCAAGGACCACTTCGAGAACATGGGCGCCCAGCTCGCCAAGGAAGTGGCCACCAAGACCAACGACGTCGCCGGCGACGGGACGACGACCGCCACCGTGCTCGCCCAGGCCATCGTGCGCGAGGGCCTGCGCAACGTCGCCGCCGGCGCCAACCCCATGGCCCTCAAGCGCGGCATCGAGCAGGCTGTCGCCGCCGTCATCAAGTCGCTGCGCGACGAGGCCGTGACCGTGTCCACCAAAGATCAGATCGCTCAGGTGGCCACCATCTCGGCCGCCGACGCCGAGGTCGGCGGCATGATCGCCGACGTGATGGAGAAGGTCGGCAAGGACGGCGTCATCACTGTCGAGGAGTCCAAGGGCCTGCGCTTCGAGACCGAGTTCGTCGAAGGCATGCAGTTCGATCGCGGCTACGTGTCGCCCTACTTCGTCACCAACGCCGAGCGCATGGAGGCGGTCATCGACGACCCCTACATCCTCATCACCGACAAGAAGCTCTCGGCGGTGACGGAAATCCTGCCTCTCCTGGAGCGGGCGCTGCAGGTGACCAAGAACCTGGTGATCATCTGCGACGACTGCGACGGCGAGGCGCTGGCGACGCTGGTGGTGAACAAGCTGCGCGGCACCGTGAACGCTCTCGTCGTCAAAGCGCCGGGCTTCGGCGACCGCCGCAAGGCGATGCTCGAGGACATCGCCATCCTCACCGGCGGCCGGGCCATCACCGAGGACCTCGGCATCAAGCTCGAGAACATCCGCCTCGAGGATCTCGGCCGGGCCAAGAAGGTGACGATCGACAAGGACAACACGACGATCGTCGAGGGCGCCGGCAGTCAGGCCGCCATCGAGGGGCGCGTCAAGCAGATCCGCGCGCAGATCGAGGAGACGACCTCCGACTACGACCGCGAGAAGCTGCAGGAGCGGCTGGCGAAGCTCGTGGGCGGCGTGGCGGTCATCAAGGTCGGCGCGGCCACCGAGACCGAGATGAAGGAGAAGAAGGCCCGCGTCGAGGACGCGATGCACGCCACGAAGGCGGCGGTCGAGGAGGGGATCGTCCCCGGCGGCGGCGTCGCGCTCATCCGCGC
>JBBITS010000195.1:0-4699 GCA_037440665.1 Chloroflexota bacterium | reverse complement strand
CCTCGTACACCTGTTACCCATCTCTCTGGTCTACACAGCGAAGCGGAGAGGGGGATGCCGGCAGACAGGGGGGCGAGGTGAGAAACGACCCTTACACCATCACATCCGGCCAGCAGCGTTGGGCCAGATATTTCCTCAATGACCATCAGCGTGGCGCGACGTGGCACGGGGACTACCTTAGCTGGCGGCGTCACACCACGACGAGCAGAGGCGTGCCCTGGTCGACGCGCTGGCCCTCGCTAACGTATACGGCTTTGACGGTGCCTCCGCGGCGGGCACGGAGTTCATTCTGCATCTTCATCGCCTCGACGATCAGGAGAACGTCGCCCGATTGCACCTCTTGGTCCACCTTGACCATCACCTGGATGACGACGCCCGCCATGGGCGATGTCAGCACCCACTCGCCTTCGCCGGTCTCGGTCTCGATGGTCGCGGGACCAGCCGGTCCGCGGCGCTTCTTGCGGTCCACCGACTCGATGGCGATGGTGCGTCCGCTCAGCACCACGTGGTAACCGACGGGGTTCTCTTCGGCGAAGAGGTCGTACGGCCTGTGGTCTAGGATGAGCGAGTAGCGGGCCGTGTCGCCGATGCGCTGAAGCGAGACCGGGTGCCACTTCGGCTCCTTGCGCTTCTTGCCCGCCGCGCCGCCGGGCGGAGCTATGCGCACGCGGTAGCCTTCGGCGTCCTCCTCCACCTCGACCTCGTACGTGTGGCCGTCGAGTTTCAGATGGTACTTCGAAGCCATCCTCTTCCTCGCACCGTCCGTCCCTGCATGAGCATCGAACGCCCCGCGGCTTTCCAGGCGGACCCTTCGCTGATGGTGGGCCCGTACGCTTCTGCGAGCGGCTGACGCGTCTTCAGGTGGGACAGGATCGCCGCGACCATCAGCGCGACATCGTCCGTGCCGTCGCGGCCGTCCGCCGGCGCCATCGCGAACTCCGTGTCCAGGAACCCGGTGTGGATGTCGCCGCGCAGGAACCGCTCATCGTCCAGAAGCTGGAGGTGAAACGGTATGTTCGTCTGGACGCCGACGACGATGTACTCGCGGAGCGCGCGCTTCATACGTTCGATGGCCTGCGCGCGGTCGCGGCCCCACGTGATGACCTTGGCCAGCATCGGGTCGTAGAAGTACGGGATATCGCCGCCGCTGTAGATGGCGCTGTCCACACGGACGCCCGGTCCGCTCGGCTCGCTGACGTACTCGACGAGGCCCAGCGACGGCAGGAAGTTGTTCCATGGGTCTTCGGCGGTAATGCGGGCCTCGATGGCGTGGCCGCGCCGGACGACGTCGGCCTGCGTGTAGCCCAGGGGCTCGCCGGCGGCGACGCGTATCTGGTCGGCGACGAGGTCGCGACCGGTGATCCACTCGGTGACCGGGTGCTCGACCTGAAGGCGGGTGTTGACCAAGAGGAACTCGACGGTGCCGGCGTTGTAGTAGCCCGCCGCCTTCGCTCCGTCGACGGCCGCCTTCTGCATGCGCTCGCGCAACGCCTCGTCGACAGCGACCGACGGCGATTCCTCGGTCAACTTCTGGTGCCGGCGCTGGATCGAGCACTCGCGCTCGCCCAGGGCTACGACGTTGCCGTGCTTATCGCCGATGACCTGCACCTCGACATGCCGGACGCTGGTCAGGTACTTCTCGATGTACACGCTCTCGTCGCCGAACGCCGACTTCGCCTCGCTGGCGGCTACGCGCAGCGCGCCTTCCAGCTCGTCCGGCGTGTTCACCACGCGGATGCCCTTGCCGCCGCCACCCGCCGCCGCCTTGACCAGGACAGGGTAGCCGGTTCTGGCGGCGACAGCGGCGGCTTCGTCCGCCTGCACCGCCGCTTCGGTGCCGGGTACGACAGGCACGTTCGCCGCGATCATCGTCTTGCGCGCGGCGACCTTGTCGCCGAGGAGCCGCGTGGCCGCGGGCGAAGGGCCGACGAACTCGATGCCGGCCTTCTGGCACACCTGCGCGAACGCCCAGTTCTCGGACAGGAAGCCGTAGCCGGGGTGAATGGCTTCGGCCTTCGCCTTCCTGGCGACCTTCAGGATCTTCCGGTAGTCGAGGTAGCTCTCGCGGGCGGGGCCGGCGCCGATGTGGTACGCCTCGTCGGAGTAGCGGACGTGGAGCGCGTTGCGGTCGGCGTCGGAGTACACGGCGACGGTGGCGATGCCCATCTCGCGGCAGGTGCGCATGACGCGCAGCGCGATTTCGCCCCGGTTCGCGATCAGGATCTTCTTGAACACCGGCCAGCTCCAGAGGGGATGTCCGGACCGGGGCGCCCGCCCCGGCAATCGCTATCTTCTAGCACATGGCCATCCATCGGACAACGCGCGGCCAGGGTATGAGGGCCGCTTCAAAGAAGTGGCGCGCCCAGGCGCGATCTGACCTCTTCTAGCGTCAGTCCGTCGACCCGTACGGTCTTGTCGCGGGACTGAGCGCCCGAGACGATGGCCACGTCGCGCTTCGGGACGCCAAGGGCGGCCGCCAGGAGCTTCAGCAGGGCCTCGTTGGCGCGGCCTTCGGCCGGTGGCGCCGCCACGCGCGCCTTGAGCGTGCCGCCCTCCCAGCCGGCGATCTCGTCGCGGCGGGCGCGGGGCGTCAGGCGGATACGAAGGGTCGCGCGTTCCGGCATGCCGACGCAGTATCGGCGCTCCGCCGGCTAGCGCTCAAGACGGGCGGATTGCAGAAGGTTTACCAGGCTGCATTCAACAGTCACCGCCTTCCGCCGATGCTTTAGAAGGTCAACTGTCTGCCTGGTAGGCCCAGGGAGATCCGGGAGACCCAGGGAGGTGGGGTGGCAATGTCCCGCAAGCTGGTGGTGGTCTCGGTCCTTGGTCATGGGTACGTCGCGCTGGGCTCCGGCCGGCTGGCGATGAGCGTCACCCGGGACGGGCGGGCCTGGTACGGCACAATCGAATGCAGCGAGCTGGCGCAACCCCTGCAGCCCCACGAGTTCTACTTCCTCGAAATGCCCTCGGGCCAGATCAGGCAGGTGCTGGCCACCAGCGTCGTCTCCGAGTGGCCGCACGCGATCCTCTCCTTCCGCGGGCTCGGCGATCCGCCCGATCTCGACCAGAACGTCGAACGGTGCTCCACCTGAAATTGAAGCCGCCGGGTCTTCCTTTGTCACGGCTGATTCCTTAGCATAGGCTCCGTTCGCTGGTGACCGGCCTTGCGTGCTGGACGCAGGGCGTCGCCGGGAGGGGGCTAAAAATGGCAGGTGAGAACCGCACCCGCGTCGGCAACGTCGAGATCGTCGCCCTCAGCGACGCCAGCTTTCCGGCCGAGCCTTCGTTCATCTTCCCCGAGAAGAAGCCGCAGGACTTCGAACCCTACCGGCAGTCGTTCGATCAGGGCGACAGGTTCACCGTGAACGTCGGCTGCTTCGCCGTGCGAACCTCAGGCAAGACGGCGATCATCGACACCGGCATCGGCCCGGAGGGCCAGGCCTTCATCCCTGCGGGCCGCCTGCTCGACGCGATGAAAGATGAGGGCGTCTCGCCGGCCGAGGTCGACTTGGTGATCCTCACGCACCTGCACCTCGACCACGTGGGCTGGAACACGCTGAAGCGGGGCGATCGCTACGTTCCCACCTTCCCAAAGGCCCGCTACGTCACGACCGCCGAGGAGTGGGCGCATTGGACGCAGCCGGACGTGGCCGCCAACACCCCGTACTTTCCGACCTCTCTGCAGCCACTGGAGGCGGCGGGCGTCCTCGACCTCGTGAGTCTGAACGCCGAGCACAGGGTCACGGACGAACTGACGCTGCTCGCGACGCCCGGACACACCCCGGGGCATATCAGCGTGGGCATAGCGTCGGCGGGCGAGTTCGCCGTCGTGCTGGGCGACGTGGCGCACCACCCGCTGCAGATCGGCGAGAGCGGCTGGCGCAACGTCTTCGACATGAACCCGGCGCTCTCGGGCGAGAGCCGGGAGAAGCTGTTCGAGCGCATTGAGCGCGAGAGGGCGCTGGTGGCGGCCGGCCACTTCCTGCCGCCGAACTTCGGCCGCATCGTGCGCGTGAACGGCCGCCGGAGCTGGCGCGCGCTATAGCCCCGGCCGGTGTCCGGCCGAGCGCTGCCGTTGACCTTGAGCCGCGCGCGCCCGTACCCTCGACTCGCCGCCTCCGCGCGGCGGGAACTCATGCAGCAGATCATCTCCCATCGAATCGGCAGCCTGAGCCTCCGCGTCCTCAGCGACGGCGTCTACTACCAGGACGCCGGAGCGGTCTTCGGCGTCGTCCCGCGTGTCATGTGGGAGCCCATGGCCGGACAGCTCGACGACCGCCATCGCATGTCGCTGGGCCTCAACTGCCTGCTGCTCGAATCGCAGGGCAAGCGCATCCTCATCGAGACCGGGGTAGGGGAGAAGGAGCGAGTGCGCGGCAACAGCAGCGCCCTGGCCGAAGGCAATCTGCTGGCCGGGCTCACCGAGATCGGCGTTGCGCCTGAGAGCATCGACGTCGTCATCAACACGCATCTTCACGCCGACCACTGCGGGTGGAACACGCGCAAGGCGGCCGACGGTGGCTACGTGGCGGCGTTCCCGCGGGCGACGTACCTTATCCAGCGCGGCGAGTGGGAGGCGGCCACGCGGCCTAACGAGCGCACGCGCGCGACGTACCTCGAGGAGAACCTGTTGCCCGTCGCCGACCAACTCGACCTCGTGGACGGAGAGCGCCGCGTGACCGACGAGGTCACCATCGTT
>JBBITS010000194.1:0-4699 GCA_037440665.1 Chloroflexota bacterium | reverse complement strand
CACCTACGCCAACCTTCATTTCGAGAACGCGCCGATGGAGGGCACGCTGGTCCTGGCGCGCGGCGCGAAGGCGCAGGAGATGCACGAGCGCTGCGACGCGCTGGTGACGGCGTTCTCGCTCGTCGAGCTGTCCGGGTTGATGCAGCGGATACTGGAGATGACCAGCCAGTACATCGCCAACCGCGTGCAGTTCGGACGGCCCATCGCGACGTTCCAGGCGGCGCGGCACCGGGCCGCCGAGATACTGGTGCAGACAGAGACGACGCGGTGGGCGTCGTACCACGCTCTCTGGCGCTTCCAGGAAGACCCGGCCGACACCAGCGAGATCTGGCTGGCGAAGCACTGGGCCATCCGCGCCGCCGACCGCGTGTATCAGAACGGCCATCTGCTGCACGGCGGCATCGGTGTGGGCATGGACTACCCGTTGCACCTCTTCACGCAGCAGGTCGCTGGCTTCGCGGTTCGCGCCGGCTCGATGAACGAGCTGGTGTCGCGCACCATCGACTCGCTCGACATACCTGTCGTCCCGGTGTCCGCCGCGTAATCCCTTCGGCAGAGCGGAGCAGATAGATGACGATTCGCAACAAGGCGGCCATTGTGGGCATCGGTCAGACGGAGTTCTCGAAGGACTCGGGCCGCAGCGTGCTGCACATGGCCTTGGAGGCGATCCTGGCGGCGCTGGACGACGCGGGACTGCAACCGAAAGACGTCGACGCCGTCGTGAAGATGAGCGCCAACAACGACATCGCCGAGATCGACCTGCTGCGCTCGCTCGGCCTTTCGAACCTGCGCTTCTTCAACGAAGTGCCGCACGGCGGCGGCGCAGCCTGCGGCACCATCGCGGGCGCGGTCGCGGCTGTCGCGTCGGGCATGGCCGATGTTGTCGTCACCTTCCGGTCGCTGAACGAACGGTCGGAGCGCCGGTTCGGGCAGTCGAGCGTGGGCGGGGGCATCGGCGGATCGCAGCAGTACAAGATCCCGCACGGGTTCGTGACGCCCGCGCAGTGGGTGGCCATCTTCGGGCAGCGGTACCTGCACGAGTACGGCCACACGACCGAGGCGCTGGGCCTCGTGTCGGTGCTGTGCCGCAAGCACGCGTCGACTAACCCGCACGCGATGATGTACGCCCGGCCTATCACGCTGGAGGACCATCAGAACTCCCGCTGGATCAGCGAGCCGCTGCGGCTGCTGGACTGCTGTCTGGACACCGACGGCGCCTGCGCGGCGGTGGTTGTCTCGGCCGAAAAAGCGAAGACGCTGAAGGGGACGCCGGCTTACATCGCCGCCGCCGCTCAGGGTACCGGCAGCCGCACGGAGATGATGACCAGCTACCAGCGCAAGAACATCGCGTGGCTGGAGGAATCGGAGAACACGGGCAGGGAGCTGTACCGGACGGCGGAGCTGCAGCCCAAGGATATCGACGTCGCCGAGATCTACGATCACTTCACGCCGATGGTGCTGATGCAGTTGGAGGCGTACGGCTTCGCCGCGCCGGGCAAGGCGCCTGATCTGTTCCGCGCTGGGCGGCTTGAACTCGACGGCGACATGCCGCTCAACACCCACGGCGGCCATCTGGGCGAGGGCTACCTGCACGGGTTCGGCCACATCGTCGAAGCAGTTCGCCAGATTCGCGGCACGGCCGTGAACCAGGCGCGAGACGTCAAGACGTGTCTGGCCTCCAGCGGCACCGGCGTCCCCACCAGCGGCATAATCCTCTCCCGGGAGGCGTACTGATGGCGGAGTTCCCTCGTCCCTACCCGCAGCCCGATCGCGACACGGCTCCGTTCTGGGAGGCGCAGAATCGCCACGAGCTCAAGTTCCAGCGCTGCTCGCGCTGCGACGCCTTCCGCTATCCCGTGGGGCCGCTATGCCCGGAATGCCTCTCGTTCGATTTCGAGTGGGTGGCCTCCAGCGGGCGCGGCACGATTCACAGCTACACGGTCGTTCAGCATCAGACGCATCCCGCGTTCCCCGCGCCGTACACTGTTCTTCTAGTGGAGATGGAGGAGGGGCCGCGCGTCATCGCGCAGTTGCGAGCGCCCGAAGACGCGTCGTTCGGAATCGACACGCCGGTTCGCGTCGAGTGGGAGGACCACGAACAGCAGTCGCTGCCGGTATTTGTAATCGACCGGTAGGCGCGGGCGCTGGAAACGCAGAGGTAGATCATGAAGCTCGGCTTGACCATCGGGTACTGGGGCTCCGGCCCGCCGGCCGGCGTCGAGGAGCGCATCGCCGAAGCCGAGCGCCTCGGCTTCGACTCCATGTGGACGGCCGAGGCCTACGGCTCCGACGCCCTGACGCCGCTGGCCTGGTGGGGCGCTTCCACGAAGCGCATCAAGCTTGGCACGGCCATCTGCCAGATGTCGGCGCGCACGCCCACGGCGATGGCCATGGCGGCCATGACGCTGGACCATCTGTCGGGCGGCCGTTTCATCCTGGGGCTGGGAGTATCGGGCCCGCAGGTGGCGGAGGGCTGGTACGGCCAGCCGTTCCCCCGGCCGCTGGAACGCACGCGGGAGTACGTGGACATCATCCGCGCCGTGCTGGCCCGCGACAAGCCGGTGACGTATCAGGGGAAGCAGTACCAGGTGCCGTATCCGGGAGGAACGGGACTGGGCAAACCGTTGAAGTCGATAGTTCACCCGCTGCGGGCCGATCTGCCCATCTACCTGGGGGCGGAAGGGCCGAAGAACGTCGCGCTGGCGGCCGAGATCGCCGACGGCTGGTTCCCCATCTTCTTCTCGCCGAAGATGGACAAGCTCTACCGGAGCGCGCTGGCCGAGGGCTTCGCCCGTCCCGGCGCCCGCCGCCGTCCCGAGGACTTCGAGGTCGCAGCCAACGTCTCCATCGTAATCAACGACGACGTGGAGGCCGCGGCCGACTCCGTCCGGCCGGGGCTGGCGCTCTACATCGGCGGCATGGGGGCGCGCGAGATGAACTTCCACGCCAACCTTTTCTCCCGCATGGGGTACGAGGACGAGTGCAGAAAGATACAGGACCTCTACCTCAGCGGGAAGAAGGCCGAGGCCGCCGCGACGGTCACGACGAAGATGGTGCAGGACGTCGCCCTGGTCGGACCCCTTGGTAAGATCAAGGACGAGCTTCAGGAATGGAAGCGCACGGTCCTGACCACGATCCTGACCGCCGGTCCCGTGTCCCACATGCGCACGGTGGCCGAGCTGGTTCTGTCCTGATGCCGCGCGCCGCGGTTTGCTTCCTCGTCGCGCTTCTCACCGCCCTCGCGCTCGCCGCGTGCGGCAAGGACGACAACGGCCCCGGCGTCCCGGCCGCGACGACGCTCGAGGCCGCCACGTCGCGCGGCCCGTTCGGCGTCGGCGTGACCACCATCACGGTCGTGGACCCGTCGCGGCCGACGCAGGCCAACGGCGACTACGCGGGAGCGCCGGACCGCACGCTGGTGCTGGAGGTCTGGTACCCGGCCGACCCGGCGTCGGAGACGCCGGAGGCGCGGGACGCGCCGCTGGACCGTGAAGGCGCGCCTTACCCGCTCATCGTCTTCGCGCACGGGTACTCTTCGGGCCGGCGGCAGTCGTCGTCGTACACGCAGCACCTCGCCAGCCACGGCTACGTCGTGGCGGCGCCGGACTTCCCGCTGACCAACGGCGGCGCGCCGGGCGGTCCGCGCTTCATCGACCTCCTGAACCAGCCGGGCGACGTTTCGTTCATCATCGACCGGTTCTTGGCCTTCAACGAAGAAGAAGGCAACTTCTTCGAGGGCGCCATCGACGGCGAATCCATCGGCCTCACCGGCCACTCGCTGGGCGGTTTCACGACGCTGCTCGCCGTTTACGGCAGCGACCGGGAGGAGCGGCTGGACGCGGCGCTGCCTCTGTCCGCCAGCGGCTGCTTCCTGACCGAGGATATGACCGAGGGCGTCGCCGTGCCCATCATGCTCCTGACCGGCTCCGAGGATCTCATCGTTCCGGCTGCGGGCAACCGCCGCGCGTACGACATGGCGAACCCGCCGCGCTACTGGACGGAACTTGTGGGCGGCAACCACATCCGCTTCGCCGACGTGGACGCGGAGGACACGCTGGCGGCTGCCGCTCTGGAACGAATCCGGAGCAGCATCGGGCAATCGGAGGACGTCGGCGTGGTGCTGAGCGGAGCGCTGGGCGACTTCGCTTCGTGCGCGGAGCGTCCGGAGCCATCGGGCGCGCCGACCGTCAACCTCGACGAGCAGCAGCGCCTGCTGCGGGCGTTCGCCACGCCGTTCTTCGACGCCTACCTGCGGGGCAGCGACGAAGCGCGGGAGTTCCTGCAAGAGGATCTGCCCGCCTCCGTCGGCGACGCCGTCCGCTTCGAGTTCGAGGGGGAGTAGGCGGAGGAGCCGCGAAGGCGAACGACCCGCCGCCCGCAGCGACGCGTGACGCCGGAAGCCGGGCTGAGTCCTGTCCGCTACAGGGGGCGCCGCAACGTGCGGGTCCCCGGCGTCCGGTAGACGGCTTCGAACTCGGGGTCGCGCTTCGCGGCCACCACCGCGAAACCGCACTTCTCGTAGGCCCGCTGCGCCGGGTCGTTGCCGATGAACACGCTGACGTCGGCCACGGTCGCGCCGCGACTGCGGGCGCGCTCCAGGATTTCGTCCGTCAGACGGAGAATCAACCCCTGCCGCCGGAACTCCGGGCGGGTGGCGACGTTCTCCACGATCCATGCCCCTGCCGGATGCTCGGGAATC
>JBBITS010000193.1:1345-4731 GCA_037440665.1 Chloroflexota bacterium | reverse complement strand
TTCACCGCGGAGACTACACCGTCTTGTTTTTACAGCAATCCTGGGACGCGACCCTGTCCGCGAGCAGCGCGCGCAAGCCCACTAATGCCATGGCCAGGGCAGCACCGGCCACGACCACACGTACGCTTGGTGATCGCAAGGATCTCAACCCTGTCGCTCGTGGTACCATCGCATCCCTCTTTTCCGGGCTATCAGACCGACAGTGGTCATTCCTGCCGCAAGGATCGCCCCCAATATGGCCACAAAGCCTACGCGGCTGTTCCGTATGCTCTCGGTCGTTCCCTCTCCAGTTGCCGGGCCACGAGCGTCGCCAGCGCCAGGGCTTGTTGTGGTGTAAACGTACGTGATGGTCGCTGCAGCCGGAGGAAAAGGTTCGCCACGGAGGCCGGCACCCAGATAGAGGTCGCGCGGCTCGCCCGGTCCGTCAAAGCGGGCATCAAAGGCAGCCGCTTCGCAGCCCACGCTGCCGAGGGAGAACGTGACCACGAACCTGCCGAGGCCGTCAGTCCGGGCCTGCCGCGATCTCTCCCATCGTCCCACCCGAATGCGGCCGGCCCAGTTCAAGGAAGACCTCAGTGTCGGCCGGAAAGCCGGTCCCACTCACGGTGACGGTCGCATCGCAAGGGCCGCTGGCGGGCGTGATGGTCAGCGTCGGGCCGTCCTGAGAAACAGGGCCAGCCAGAGCGGCTGTAAGGTCACCCGCCGCAGCCCAAACTGACAGCAAGACGACAAACGCCCACACTGATACGCCTTGCACCGTTGTTTGCTCCCGCCGGTGGTAGTAGGGGCGAGGCAGGCTCGCTCCATGCTCTTCGGCGCCTAATATGGGCCTGGCGCCGGCCTTTGTCAATACCTGGAACGTGAAGATTGCGGGCGTCGCCTGCTATTGCAGTGACTCCGCAATATGCACGGCAGTCTCTAGGTCCAAGTCGATCCCCCTCACGGTTGTCCGGATATCTCCTGCGATGACGATGACGTCTGTGAAGTCGGCGCGCCTCGACGGACTGTCCGAAGGAGGGTACATTAATACACCTGGATATCCGCTTATTTCCCTAGTCTCCAACACAATGTCGCCGTCTTCTGCGGGCGCGTTGATGTCGTAGGGGAGTTCCATCATGAGTACCCGGTAGATCTCGACGGTGTGGGCATTGCCCGTGTAAACCAGGCGGATGATGGTCTCGGAGTCCCCGTCGAAGGTGTCCATGGAGTTCAGCGCGTAGTCTTCGGGCATGTACGCCGGTTCCCGGTACAGAGGCGACTCGCGCAGGATCGCCGGGTCGCTGCTGACGACGCCGGGTTTAGAGGGGCTGGCGCCGGTGCGTTCATAGGTCAGCGGCCCCACGTAGCCTGGGGGGGATCAGGCGGAAGGGGCCGTACATTACGGGTTCCAAGGACACCCCGGCCTGTGCCCCGCCCTCGGGAGCCGGCGGCTCTGTGCAGTGCACCTCCTGACCTTCCAGGCCGAGGAGGGCGATGCTGGTGGCGCAGTTCGGAGGCGCTTCACGGTAGACTACCCGCTCGCTGTTCTGGGTTGTCGCCAGAGACAGGCCGACGATGGCAGCCGCGACCCCGGCGAGAATCGCCACCGCGAGCGCGATGCGATGCCGCCTGAGTAGCCATTCAGACCAGCCGCTTAGCTTGGGCATGGCGCTCACGCCCTAGCGTAACTATGCCGATTATAAGAAGTGTCGCAACATTCGTCGGATCGCTTAGCCATATTCGGCGCCTAATATGCACCTGGCGCCGGCCTCTGTCAATACCTCAAACGTGAACATTCGTGGGACGATCGCGGCATCCGCGGCGCGGCTAACTGCGAGCTGCCGTGTCCCTACGGCGGCGCGGCGCAGGAGTGGCCGGCCTGCGCCAGCATCGCCACGACGTCCGTCGTAACGCCGATGCCGCCGTCGGGCGGACCGGAGCGCCAGGGCTTGCCCGGCGTCGCGCTCGGGCTGCGGTCGTACTGCAGCCCGTCGGCCACGCCGTTGACGTCGTAGTCGGCGTCGTAGTCCGGTTGGCCCGCGTACAGGCCAGCGTAGGCCAGGAGCGCCACCACGTCGCTGGTGACGCCGATGCCGCTGTCGCGGGCACCAGACGGGTTGAGGCGCAGGGCAGGGGTGGGTACGTCGTAGAAGTCGTACTGGTCTGCCGGGTCGCGGTCACCACCGAGCGACGGCGAGTCGCCGATCTCGGTCACATCCCCGCAGCCGTCGCCGTCGGTGTCGGGATTGGGTCCGTTGTACGCCAGCGTGACCGAGGAGATCGCGTTGGCCTCGACGTCGGCCCGCGTCATCCACACGCGCTTGTACTGGTTGGCCGCGTACAGCGCCGTCTGGTCGTTGTAGTGCGGCGACGATGGGTTCTCGCTCTGCCCGAGCGGCCGCACCGACCACAGCTCGACGGGGTCGCTCATCGCCGCGACGAACATATACGAAGAGCCGCCGGTGGCGACCCACGCCTGAGCGCTCGTGGAGTAGCTGTCGACTCCCGCCATCCGCAGCGTGGGAAGCGTGCTGTTGCCTCCGCCAACGCCGAAGTTGCCGCCGCGCTGGATGACGTGCACGTCGCCCCAGCGCTTGTCCACCGTGCCGAACTTCGACTTCATCTCGGCGGTAGACGACTGCAACGCCTGGATCATCTTATCCTTGGCCGCCTCGGAGAGGCCGGAGAACGGCGGTGGGTTGCTGGCGCTGATCCCCGGCGACAGCGCGAAGAAGTCGCGGTGCCACAGGCGGTACACGGCATAGGCGTGGGACTCGCGGTTGGCGGTGTAGTCCCACGCGCCGATGAGCGTCATCGCCTGCGCCAGGCTGCCGTCCGGGTCAGGAGTGCTGGCCTGCCTCTCGGCCCACGTCTGGACCAGCAGCGGCGCGACGTTCCGCCCGCTGATGGACAGATCGTCCATCCCCATGACCTTCACCTCCTCGACGGTGAACGACGGGTCCGCCTCCAGCAGCTCGACGGCGCGATTGCCGCGGTCGTTCAGCCCGGTTCCGCGGCCGAGGTACAGCGGGTAGTCGTCCGGATCCAGCTCGGGCGCGGTCGCCCAAGGAGGGTTGTTGGCGTTCTGAAGGTAGCCACGGGCGGGGTTCAGGAGCTGCGGCAGCTCGTCCATGGTCATGAGGCCCGACCACTCGGTGGCGCTGGTCGTGCCATCGACAGGGCGTCCCCAGTCGTACGCCTCCGACTTGTGGGCGATGCGGCCATTGAAGATGTAGAAGATGTTGCCGGCGCTGTCGGCGGCGACGATGTTCCACTTGGCGATGAGCGGCACGACACCCGGCGTGCGGAAGACATCCACGGACGTCGCGGACGCCCACGACTGCAGGAGCGCGATGGCGTCGCCGCCTGCCTCGAACGTGCTCATGCGGGCAGCGTAGGCCGTGTTG
>JBBITS010000193.1:0-1308 GCA_037440665.1 Chloroflexota bacterium | reverse complement strand
GTAGCGGTTGACGAACGGCGTCCCGTTTACCGTCACGTTCTCGACGGTCATGTTCCGCCAGGCGCCCTCGTACCAGTACTGGTTCGGGTTGGACGGGTTGAGCGTCTCGGCGTAGACGTCAGCGGTGTCGACGGCGTTGTCGGTCATGGTCCAGGACAGGTTGTCGGACGCGCCCATGGCGACACCGACGTGGCCGAAGGGCACAGCGCCGGCGACGTTTACGCCCGGATAGTTGAGATGAACCTCGTACCACTGGAGCGGACCGGCAAAGCCGAGGTGCGGGTCGCCATGCACAATCGACACAGCGCTGGCCGACTTCGACGGAGCGACCGCCCACCAGTTGGAGGCGCTGCGCATGTCCGGAAGCGGTGATTGCGGCGCTGTCCGCCCTGGGCGGACCGCCGCGGCGATTTCGCGCAGGGCGATCTGGTACTCCTCGCCGATCTGGGCGTAGTGCATCCAGGCCAGAGGCTCCCAGGGCTCCACGGGATCGATCCACTCAGCCAACGTTCCCGCGTTCTCGACGATGTAGCGGTTGACGCCGGCGACAAAGGCGTCGAGGTACGCCCGGCTGTCCGCCGGAAGGTTCTCGTACCCCTCCTGGGCCGTCTGGGGCACGTGGAGGAGGAACGCGTTGTTGTCGTTGGCAGCGCTGCCAAGCCCGTGCGCCGCTAGTTGACCGGTGGCCTGATAGTAGCGATAGCGCAGGCCTTCGAGGTGGTCTTCCGCCTGAACGTAGCCAAGGGCGTACGCCGCCGCCTCGGCCGTGTCCCCGTAGATGTGTGGCACTCCGTAGGCGTCGCGGAACACCGTGACGCTCTGCGGATAGGGTCCCTGGGCCACGGCGGGGCCGCCGGTTCTGCCGCCGACGGAAGGTAACAGGCCCCCTGTTAGCGCGAGGCAGAGCGCCAGCGCCGCACGGATGTGGGCGAGGGGAGGGCGAGGATTCATCGGTCCTCCCCGGTCCGCAGCGCGGGGCCAGACCGGTGACCGCATTCTGACCTCCGGCCGCGGGCCTGGCAAGAGAGGGAGGGCCGCCTTCTGCGTCCGCTTATGGTGGCGCGGCGCAACTATGCCCCGCCTGGGCCAGCATCGCGACCACGTCGCTGGTCATGCCGATGCCTCCATCGGGAGCACCGGAACGCCACGGCTTCCCAGGCGTCGTACTCGGGCTGCGGTCGTACTGCAAGCCATCGGCGATACCGTTGCTATCGTAGTCCGCGTCGTAGTCCACGTCTCCGGGCGCGAGCCCCGAGTACGCCAGCAAGGCAAGAAGGTCTGTAGTAACACCGACGGCGCCGTCTCGCG
>JBBITS010000192.1:0-4737 GCA_037440665.1 Chloroflexota bacterium | reverse complement strand
CAAGCCACCTTGGGGTGCGCGGCGAGAAACTCCGCCAGGCGCTGCGCGTTGTCGTTCTGCCGCGCGATGCGCAGCGCCAAGGTCTTCATGCCGCGGATCAGCAAGTAACTCATGAAGGGATCGGGAACCGGACCGGTGATCCCTTGCAGGTCGCGGATGGCGCTGACCAGCAGGCCCTTGGCGTCCGCCGGCGTCGAAGGCATAACGACCTTGAGGCCCGGGATGTGACAGAGCATCGCCTCGAGGCTCTGCGAGTGCTGCGCGGCCACGCGGATTCCGGCGCCGAACGTCGTGCGCACGACGATGGGGAGCTTTGCCTTGCCGCCGAACATGTACTTCATCTTCGCCATCTGGTTCATGATCTGGTCCATGCAGGTGCCGACGAAGTCCATGAACATGATCTCGACGACAGGCCGCAGCCCGCAGGCGGCGGCGCCCACGGCCAGCCCGATGATCCCCGACTCGGAGATGGGCGTGTCGAAGCAGCGCTCCTCGCCGAACTGCGCCATCAGCCCACGCGTCGCGCCGAACGAGCCCTGATGGCGCGCCACGTCCTCGCCCGCGACGAAGATGTCCGGATCGCGCTCCATCTCCTGACGGAGCGCCTCGTTTACGGCCTGGACGAAGAACAGCTCGCGGGCCTGCGTCACGAGTACACATCCTCCAGCAGCGCCGACGGCTCGGGCCAGGGCGACGTCTCGGCGTAGGCGATCGCCTTCGCAATTTCGTCCTGCGCTTCGGCGACAATCACGTCGAGCTGCGCCGCCGTCGCTTTGCCGCCGCCCACGAGCCGCTCGCGGAGCAGCAGCAGCGGGTCGCGCGAGCGCCAGTGCTCACGCTCGTCCGCCGGGCGCTCCCCCTCGCCGTAGCCGACGCCGACGTGATCGTAGAAGCGGTAGGTCTTGCACTCCAGCATGGAGGGGCCTCCACCCTGCCGCGCCCGCTTCAGCGCCGCGCCTACGGCGTCGTACACCGCGAGCACGTCCATGCCGTCAACCGTCATTCCAGGCATTCCGTAGGCCGCCGCGCGATCGGCGATGTCGGCGACGGCCATCTCGCGGTCCTGCCGGGTGTATTCGCCGTACAGGTTATTCTCGCAGACGAAGAGGAGCGGCAGTTTGAAGAGCGCCGCCATGTTCGCGGCCTCGTGGAAGGCGCCGATGTTGCTAGCGCCGTCGCCGAAGAAGCAGACGGCCGCCTGCCCTTGCCCGCGGTACTTCGCCGCGAACGCCGCGCCCACGGCGATGGGCGCTCCCGCGCCGACGATGCCGTTGGCGCCCAGCATCCCCAGGTCGAGGTCGGCGATGTGCATCGAGCCGCCCTTGCCATTGTTGTAGCCGGTCGCGCGGCCGAACAGCTCGGCGAACATCAAACGCACGTCGCCCCCCTTAGCGATGAGATGCCCGTGCCCGCGATGGGTGCTGGTAATGTAGTCGTCGGCGTTGAGGTGCGCGCAGACGCCCGCGGCGACTGCCTCCTGGCCCACGTAGAGGTGGACGATGCCGGGGATGCGCGCCTCCCGGCTCAGGCGGCCAGCCGTCTCCTCGAACTCGCGGATCAACACCATCGTCCGGTACAGGCGGAGCAAAGCGTCAGGGGTAAGGACGGCGGACGCAAGCGGAGCGGCCATAGCGTCGGGATGATAGGAAGCCGCCTTCGCCCGGTCAAGCCGTAGGTGAGAACGTCAGAGTTCCAGCCACCAGTCGTTGAGCAGCAGGCCCGTCGTTCCCAGACCCTGCGGGACGTTCTTCACGAAGCTCCAGTACAGGCTGTACGAGTACCCGCTGTAGATGTTAAGGACGGCCGGGTCCTTCTCATAGATGAGCTTCTGCGCGTCGTGGACCGCTTCGATAAGTTCGTCCGGGTCGGTTGTCGCCTTGCTCTTGCGCACGTCGATCTCCGCGTCCCGCGGCCCGATGCCGTACGACCCGTCGCCGATGGGACCCAGCGAGGTGTGGAAGTCCAGCGGAACCTCTGGCGACTCATACGTCTGATTGAGCGACAGGCTGGCGTCGTATTCGCGGCGGCGGTAGAGGTCGAGCCACGTCCCAAAGTCCTTCGGGTCCTGGTCGATCTCGATGCCCGCCTCCTTGAACTGCTCGATGAGTATGGGCAGGTACTGCGGGATGGGATCGAGGGTCGGGTACATCATCTTGATGCGGATCCCATCCGCGTAGCCGGCCTCCTGCAGCAGTTGACGCGCCTCGCTGGGGTCATAGGGCTGATACTTCGTTTCCAGGTCCTCCTGTGGCAGCGCGTAGGGCCCTGTGGGCCAGTGGACGACGCCGTCGGGCAACGCGTCGCCCAGCGCGATGACATCGATGAACTGCTGACGGTTGATGGCGCGCGACATCGCCCGGCGGGCGCGGCCGTCGGTCCAGGGTTCGCGGTCGGGGTTCATGACGAACGAGATGTAGCTGAACACGGGGTCGCGGACGAGCTGGAAGTCGCCCTGCCCCATAAGGTCGTCGGCCTCGCCCTTGTTCTCGGCGAGATAGTTGTGGATTTGCCGGGAGAGGAACGCGGTGCGTCGCGCCGCGCGGTCGGGGATGATCTTGACGTCCAGGCCGTCGACGTACGGTTGCGGCGCGCGGTAGTAGTTAGGGTTCCGGTCGAACGACGCGCCCTCGCCCTCGACGAGGCTGCGCAGCAGGAACGGCCCCGCGCCCACACCTTTCGTCTGCAAGATCGAGACGTCGCCCTGCAGGAGTTCCCGCGGCGCTACACACGACACAAATGTGCCGATGCGGCTGAGGAGCCACGAGTACGGTTCCTTTGTGCGCACGATGAACGTCTGGTTGTCGGGCGCCTCGAAGCGGTCCACGTACAGCTTGACGTAGCCGCCGGCGTTGGCGCGCGGCTCGGTCTGCATGCGCTGGAAGCTCACCAGCGCGTCCTGTGCGTCGAGGTCGCGCTCGGGCACGCCGAGCTGGTTCGGCCCCACCTTCACACCCCGGCGCATCTTGAAAACCCACGACGTCTCGTCGGGTTGCTCGAACGACTCAGCGAGGTCGTAGAAGACGAAGTCGGGCCGCGTCGCTGACCGGTTGACCACCACGTTGTACACGCGCGGGAAGAACGTCGGCCCGGAGGCGATGGACGGATGAGGATCGAACGTGTCGAAGTTGGCGGTGATGGCCGTCTGGTAACGGCCACCGGGCTTCGGCGTCTCCAGGGGTCCGGCGGTCGGCGAGCCAGCCGGTGTCGTATCGGCGTCGCCACCGCCCCCACAGCCGGCGGCCCACAGGCCAGCGACACCCGCGCTCCCTACCGCCGCGCCCTGCAGCAGCCGACGCCGCCCGATCTTACAGCCGAGGACTTCCCGCGGCGCCCACGCGACCATGGTTCCCTCCCTCCGGCGGCGCTTCCCGGCGTCTGATGGCCGATGGTAGTGCGGCGCCGCACGGAAGTAAACCCCGGTGGAGAGAACCCAGAACCGAGAACCACAACCCGCAAGCGGCGCTGAACAGGTGCAGACGCGTCTGGCAAAGACCCCCTTGACAACGAACCGGAGCGTGACGATAATGCGCCCACGACCGCTACTGACTGACAGTCAGTCATACGCTGGAGGCTTCGGTGCCCGCTCTTACTGCCGGCGAAATCGAGACCGGGCGGCGCGACCAGCTTCTAAGGGCCGCCCGCAAGGTCTTCGCGAGCAAGGGCTACGATCGCGCCACGATCGCCGACGTAGTCCGCGAGGCCGGCGTCGCCCAAGGCACCTTCTACCTGTACTTCCCCAGCAAGAAGACCATCCTGGTCACGCTGGCCCAGGACTTCCGCACGGCGCTGCTGAACGCCCTCTTCGACCCGGCCATCAGCGAGCTGCCAGACGGCGAGCGCGGCCGGGCAATGGTGCGCGCCGCCTTCCGCGTGTCCCGGGCCAATCCCGACCTCATCCGCGCGCTCCACATGGGCATCGACGTCGAGGACCTGGCCCAGCACGCGGCCGACGGCGGCCCCAGCGTGGTCGAGCGCATCACGGCGCTCTTCCGCGAACAGGTGTCGGCCGAGAGCATGGCGCCTATGGACCGCGACATCGTCGCCAAAATGATCTGCCGGCTTGTCGAGTGGGCGTCGCTGGAGTGCTTCGTCTTCGGCGACGGCGGCGACGCGCAGCAGTACGAGGACACGCTGGTCGAGATGATCGACCGGATTCTGAAGAACAGTAGCTAGCGGCTTTCGCGTCGGCTGTACTGACTGACAGTCAGTCACCTGCCGACGAGAGTGCCCTGAGGTGGCGTGGAGGAGGCGCAGGAACATGTGCTGCGAGAGACAGCGGAGGATGGCCGCCCAGGCCAGAAAGGACCTCAGGGAGGCCGAGGAACGGGTGCGGCGGCGCCTGCCCGTCATCATCCGCACCTTCGCCAGGGGCGACGGCATCCGCTCCGAGGTACACCGCGACGCCGTGCTGCTGGGCCTCATGCAGGACCGCGACGCGAAGGCGCGCACGTACGATGAGCTCTCACGCACCTACGTCAAGGCGCGCATCCGCCACCGCCGTCAGGAGCAGGCGGCTCGCGCCCGGAGCGCCAGGGCGGGACTAAAAGGCGGGCGCGCAGCCGACTAGACCACATCGCGGGCGCCCACGCCACTCGTCGCGTACTATATGAGCCGTCCGGTACCAAGCCCCACAAGGAAGGCGCGCCATGGCCTACGAACTCTTGCGGCTCGAGCGGGACGGAAACGTCGCGCTGATCACCCTCAACCGTCCGGACAAGCTGAACGCGATCAACCGGG
>JBBITS010000191.1:0-4744 GCA_037440665.1 Chloroflexota bacterium | reverse complement strand
GGCGACGATCGACGACGCGCTGGCCGAGGTGGCCGAACTGCGCGAACTGGCCGACAACGACCCGGAGGTGGCCGAACTGCTGGCGCGGGCGCGCGGGATCGAGGGCGCGATCCGCCACGCCAGCACGCACGCCGCCGGCGTCGTGATCTCGGCCGACCCTCTGATCGAAAGCGTGCCGTTGCAGCGCCCGCCGCGAGGCGACGAGTCGGCCATACCCACGACGCAGTACGCGATGACGCAGGTAGCGAAGATCGGCCTGCTGAAGATGGACTTCCTCGGGCTGGCCAACCTCACCATCCTTGGCAAGGCGCTCGACATCATCAAACAGACGCGGGGCGAGGAGATCGACCTGCAGGCGTTGCCCGACGGCGACCCGGCGACGTTCGAGATGCTGGCGCGCGGCGAGACCTTCGCGGTGTTCCAGCTCGAATCGGGCGGCATGCGCCGGGCCATCGCCGACCTGCGGCCGACGAAGGTCGCCGACCTCACGGCGCTGGTCGCGCTCTACCGGCCGGGGCCCATGCAGCACATCCCGACGTTCTGCCGCGCCAAGCATGGCGAGGAGGAGATACACCTTCCGCACCCGGACATGGCGGACATCCTGGACGAGACGTACGGCGTCATCACGTACCAGGACCAGGTGATGCTCATTGCGCAGAAATTCGCCGGCTACACCCTCGGCGACGCCGACAGCATGCTCAAGGCGATGCGCAAGAAGATACCCGAGCTGATGGCGAAGGAGCGCCCGCGGTTCATCGAGGGCGCGCAAGCCCTGGGCCACAGCGAGGAACTGGCGGCGCAGGTATTCGACCTCATCGAGCCCTTCGCCGGGTATGCCTTCAACAAGGCGCACGCGGCCAGCTACAGCGCCATCGCGTACCAGACGGCGTACCTGAAGGCGCACTACCCGGCGGAATACATGACGGCCGTCCTGGCGCTGGCGGGGAGCCACCCGTCGGGCGCGCACGAGCGCATCGCGCAGGCCGTGGCCGAGTGCGTGAAGCTGGGCATCGCCGTGCTGCCGCCGGACGTGAACCACTCCGGCGTCAACTTCACGCTGGAGACGCGAGACGGCGCCGAGCCGGCCATACGCTTCGGCCTGGGCGTGGTGAAGAACGTGGGCGAGGCGGCGGCGGAGAACGTCGTCGTGGCGCGGGAGCAAGGGGGGCCATACCGAGGTCTGGACGAGTTCTGCGCCCGCGTAAACCTGAAGTCGCTCAACCGGCGGGCGCTGGAGAGCCTGGTGAAGGCGGGCGCGCTGGACTGTTTCGGCGACCGCGGCGCCCTGCTGGGCAACCTCGAGCGCGCCGTCAACGTCGCTCAGCGGGAGCAGAGGCGGATCGAGAGCGGCCAGACGTCGATGTTCGGCATGCTGGGCGAGGCCGCCGAGCCTGTTCCGCTGGAGCTGACGGGATTACCCATCGACGTATCGCACGAGGAGAGGCTGCGCTGGGAGAAGGAGCTGCTGGGAGTCTACGTGTCCGAGCATCCGTTCGCGCGCCCGGCCGCTGTCCTCGCGCAGAGCACGACGGCGCAGTGCGCCGAGCTGTCGGCGGAGCTGACGGGCCGCGACGCCGTGGTGGCGGGCATGGTGACGTCGACGCGCACCATCTACACGCGTGACGGCAAGCCATTCATCGCCGCCATGATCGAAGACCTCTCGGGCGGGGCCGAGGTGACCGTCTGGCCCGACCAGTACGAATTGACGCGCTCGCTGTGGTCGCCGGGGTCGATCCTCCTGTTGCTCGTGCGCGTGCGGGAGCGAGGCGAGCGGCTGCAGCTCTCGGTACAGGAGGTCGCGCCTTACGCCGCGGAGGATTGGTCGCCGCCGGCGTGGGCGCAGGAGGCGGGAGCGCAGGACGCAGTGGCGAACGGCAACGTGAACGGCGCGTACGCCAACGGCCGCAATGGAAGCGCCCGCGAGAGCGCCGCGTCCGCGCGTCCGCTGCGCCGCCTGCGCTTCTTTGTTCACGAGTCGGAGGACGAAGAAGCAGACCACGCGCGGCTGGGCCGCCTGCTGGAGCTGCTGGCCGCCTACCCTGGCGAGGACGACATCCGCCTGTTCGTCCACGCACTGGATGGCAGCCGCGTCGAACTGTCGCTGCCGCTGGCGCAGGCGTCGGAGGAAGTGCGGGAGCGGGGCGCGGCCATCCTCGCGCCTCTCGGCGGCGCCGAGGAGGTCGAAGTGGTCCCGGCCCCAGAGGCCACGCGCTAGAGAGCGGCGCGCCGCGCTCGCGGGGGCGGATTCGGGGCGTCAGCATTGTTCAGATGCCCGGTAGGGCGGCCGATTGTAGGGGCAGAAACAACCGAATACAGGCTTCGACAAGGGCAAACCCGCCGAAAGGCGGGGACGCAAAGCCACGGGCCTACGTCCTCTCTCGCAGCGACAGGGATAGGGTAGCCGGGTTGCCAAGTCTGTCTTGTCGGGGTCTCCAGCCCGCCGTTTTCAAGCTGGGGACGGCGGGCTTATTGCGCTCGCCGCGCCGGAGGTCCGATAGTGAACAGAACTGCGTCGCCTCCCCATCGTCCGGCCTCCGCAACGCTGCGTCAGGCTCTTGTTTCGCCCTCAGGCCGGCCCGACCCGTGGGCCAGCGTACCACCCGCTCCCAGGTCGATCGCCGAAACCGGGCTGCCGGTGAGCGTGCTGGAGGACCTGGCGCTGAAGGCGCTCCGGGGCGTGGACCGGCCGCGCCTCGCCGACCTTGCCGAGAGCCTTTGCCTCCATCTTCAGGTCGCCCAGGACGTAGTCGAGATGTTTGGCCGCAGGAAGCTGGTGGACGTCGAGTCCGCCGACTCGCCGCTGAAGCAGCACTTCCGGTATGCCCTGACGGAGGCGGGCAAGGCCGCCGCTGACGACGCTCTGCGCCGGTGCCACTACGTGGGCCCCGCGCCGGTGCCCATCGACCAGTACACGACGGCAGTCATCAGGCAGGCGGCGGTCCGCGTCCGACCTTCGCGCGAGCAGGTGCGCAAGGCGCTGTCGCACCTCGTGCTGTCGCCGGACACGGTCGACATGGTCGGGCAGGCGTACCGGTCGGGCCGGCCGCTGATGGTGTACGGCCCGTCGGGCAACGGGAAGAGCGACATCGTGCTTTCCGTGGCGGTATGCGTCGGCGGCACGGTGGTGATGCCCTTCGCGCTGTACGGTCACGGGCACATCATCGAGGTCTTCGACGCGCAGCTCCATCGCTTCGCGCGCGACGGGCAGCCGTCCGCGGCGGGCGCTGCGGGCAGGCGCGATGAGCGCTGGAAGGAGATCGAGCGTCCGACGGTCGTGGTCGGCGGCGACATGGGTATCGAAGCGCTGGAGATGGGCTTCGATACCATGCGCAACGTCTACCGGGCGCCGCTGTCGGTGCGCGCGCAGGGCGGCGTGCTCGTGATTGACGACCTGGGACGCCAGCGCGTCCCCGTGCAGACGATCCTCAACCGCTGGGTCCAACTGATGGAGCAGGGCTACGACTCGTTCTCCCTGCAGTCGAGCCAGGTGGTCCGGCTGCCTCTGGACGTGACGCTCGTCTTCTCCACGAACCTGGCGCTCGAGGACCTGATGGACGAAGCGTATCTGCGGCGCATCTCGTACAAGATCCCGATACCGAGCCCTTCGCGCGACGAGTTCCTGGAGATCACCCGCCGGGTGTGCGAAGCCAGGCGCGTACCCTACACGGAAGAGGCCCTCGACCACCTGGCGAACCGCCTGTACGACGCGGGCAGGTTCGAGCCCAAGGGCTGCTATCCCCGGGACCTCGTGCAGACGATCGTGGACTGGGCGGAGTTCCACGAAGAGGAGGCCAGGATCGATCACCTGACCGTCGAGCGCGCGTTCGCGCTCTACCTCGGGACGCGCCTGCGGCCCCTGGCCCTCGTCGCCTGACGCCGCCTGCGCCTTCGGGTGACGGCGCAGGGCCGTTTGCCCGCCTTGTGTGCTCCCCGTCCGGCACTCCACACCCTTGCGGGCGTCCGATAATGATGTAGGGACAGCGCGGCGAGGGAGGGAACGCCTGTGAGGTCGCCCAGAACGCCGGAGGCCGAGGCAAGCCGCCGCCGGGCGATGATGCCCCGCATCTCCATCGAGCCCGCGGACGGCTGCTTCTGGGTGCAGATCAACGGCTGCACCGTCCGCGAGTGCGCCGACGAGCTGGACGCGCACCACTGGGGCAAGCACGCCTTCGAGGCCGTCAATCGCGGGATGCGCACGCCCGCCGAAATCCGGCGCAACCTCACGAGCATCTGCCTGGCGCAGTACCGTTACAACATGCACCCGTAGCAGGGCAGGCTAAGCCTGCCGCTCCCGCCAGTGGTCCGTGAACCGGTGTAGGGCCCACGTCGCGCGCTCGATGGTGGGGAAGACGGCCAGCCGCTCCGACGTCAGCCGCGAGCGCGCGCCCTCGACGGCCCGCCAGCGCCACTCCTCTGGCGAGTCGGCCGGGCCGAGGACGAACGCGACGGGTTTCGCCGAGGTCTTTCCGACGCCGATGAAGCGCTCGACCACGTGCGCCAGCCGATCGGCGGCGTCGGGGCGGCCCAGGATCCAATCCTCGCCGATGTTGGCGATGAGCGCGTCGTACTCCGCGCTCTCGGACATCAGTTCCAAGATGCGCATGCCTGAGAGACCGCTGCCCGCGAGGATCGACTGATCGACGGGGTTGCCGATCCAGTCCCAGAGCGCCGGAGCCTTCTCACGCAGCTCGTCGCGGATGGCCTGGAGGCGCGGCTCGGTGTCGCAGTGGGTGACGACGTAGAG
>JBBITS010000190.1:0-4790 GCA_037440665.1 Chloroflexota bacterium | reverse complement strand
GAACTCGCCGCGCGACAGCACGCTGTTCAACCCGGCGACCGGCAGCGCGACCACCGAGACGTCGCGGCTGGCGGCCGACCGCTGGTACGCGTCGATGATCATGCTTGCCGACGGGCGCTCGTTGATCACGGGCGGCGCGCGCGGCATCGGACGCGAGACCGGCGCCGAGGTCGTCATCGTCGAGGTCGGCGGTACTGTCGGCGACATCGAGGGCCAACCCTTCCTCGAAGCCATGCGCCAGATTCGCCGCGAGGAGCGCCCCGAGGACACGCTCTCCGTCCACGTCACCTTCCTCCCGTTCATCGAGGCAACGCGCGAGCTGAAGACGAAGCCAACGCAGCACAGCGTGCAGGAGCTGCGCCGCATGGGCGTGCACCCCGACGTCATCGTCTGCCGCGCCGACCATCCGGTGTCGGAAGATCTGAAGGCGAAGATTGCGCTCTTCTGCGACGTCGACCAGCGCGCCGTCATCCCCCTACCGACCATGCCCAGCATCTACCAGGTGCCCATCGCCCTTGAAGAGACAGGCCTGGGCGACACCATCGTCGAACTCATGAAGATCGACACCGCCGGGCGCGACCTGACCGAATGGCGCGCCATGGTCGAGCGGCTCCAGCGCCCGTCGGGCAGCGTCGATGTCGCCGTCGTCGGCAAGTACGTCGAGTTGCACGACGCCTACCTCTCTATCAAGGAGGCGCTCATCCACGCCGGCATCGCCAGCGACGTCGCCGTGCACATCCGCTGGATTCACTCGGAGGACCTAGAGGAGCGCCCGGCGGAGGAGCTACTGTCGGGCGCCGACGGCATCCTGGTGTGCCCCGGCTTGGCGGACGCGGCATCGAGGGCAAGCTCGAGGCGGCGCGCCTGGCCCGCGAGAGGGGTGTTCCTTACCTGGGCGTCTGCCTGGGCATGCAGATCATGGTCATCGAGTTCGCGCGCAACGTCCTTGGCCTCGACGGCGCCAACTCCACCGAGTTCGACCCGGAGACGCCTGACCCGGTCATCAGCCTGCTCTCCGAACAGGAGGGCATCGAGGACATGGGCGGCACCATGCGCCTCGGCGGCTACCGGTGCGATCTGGTTCCGGGCACCAAGGCCGCCGCCGCGTACGGCGACGGCAGCGTCGTCGAGCGCCACCGCCACCGCTGGGAGTTCAACGGGCGCTACCGCCAGCAGTTCGAGCAGGCGGGGCTGGTGTGCAGCGGCATCAACCCCGAACGCGGGCTGGTCGAGATCGCCGAGGTCCGCGACCACCCGTTCATGATGGGGTCGCAGTTCCACCCGGAGTTCCGCTCGCGGCCCAACCGGCCGCAGCCGCTCTTCCGCGAGTTCGTTGCGGCGGCCGCCCGCAGGGCTGTATCAGCGCCGCCGACTGACCTGAAGGGCAAAGCGGCGCCCGCGGTCGCCGGGCGGTCTCGGAGCGCCGGGTAAGGGTGACCTCCGTCGACGTTATCCGCCTGCTGCACTTCCTGTCGCTCTTCTACATGGTCTTCGGACTGGGTGGCGTCATCGTGCCGCTGTATCGCGGCTACCGCACCGCCGACCTCGATCGCCGCGCGCAGTCGTTCGAGGACGCCAGCGCCGCGCACCAGACGGCGCTCGTCCCAGGAACCATCGCCGCGGGCGCAACGGGCATCGCCCTGGCCGGCGACCTGGGCTACAACTTCCTGACTACCGGCTGGCTGCTGACGCTGGAGGGCCTGTACCTGTTCGTCCTGCTGCTCTGCCTGCCCCTCCTGGGGACAGGGCTCCGCAGGGTGCAGATCGAGGCCCTGAAGGCGGCCAAAGAGGGCCGCATGACTCCGGAACTGGAGGACGCGCTCCAGGACAACGTCGCCCTCGGCTTCTCGCTCATCGTCGCCTTCAGCTTCGTGCCAATGGTCTACCTGCCCGTGTTTCGTCCATACTAGAAGGACCCGGAGGAGGTCTCGCCCATGCGTCTGTTCCTCGACACCGCGAACATCGACGAGATACGCGCCGCCGTGGGCTGGGGCGTCATCCACGGTGTGACCACCAACCCGACCCTGATGGCGAAGGAGGCCGGGGCGGGCCGCAGCTACCGCGACCAGGTCGTCGAGATCTGCGAGATCGTCAACGGGCCGGTGTCGGCCGAGTGCACTTCGCGGACGGCGAAGGAACTCATCCCCGAGGCGAAGGAGATCGCCTCCTGGCACCCCCACGTCGTCGTCAAGATTCCCATCGACGCCGCCGGGCTCGAGGCCATCAAGGCCGTCTCTGCCGACGGCGTGAAGGTGAACTGTACGCTGGTGTTCTCGGCCAACCAGGCGCTGCTGGCGGCGCTGGCGGGCGCGACCTACGTCAGCCCCTTCGTCGGCCGCCTCGACGACGCCGGCCAGGACGGCATGATCGTCGTCCGCGAGGCCGTGCAGATATTCGACCGCTACCACCTGCCGGCGCAGGTGCTGGCCGCCAGCATCCGCCACCCGCGCCACGTCACCGAGGCCGCCCTGGCCGGGGCGCCCGTGGCGACGGTCCCCTTCGGCGTCCTAAAGGCCATGCTCGGCCACCCCCTGACCGACGTAGGCATCCAGCGCTTCCTCGACGACGCCAAGCGCTATTCGGTCGGGCAGAAAGAGGGCGTGCTCTAGCGGTCAGCCGTCAGCTATCAGCGGTCAGCATTGAGCTTCACCCCTCGTTTTCCGGGCCGGGGCGCCAACTATCGGTAGTGTCCCGATGGGCGGTTTCTTGACGCCCTCTCGGGGGCCTGCGTATGATGCAATCAGGCTAAGATCAGTGACTAATTGCGCACCGGGCGCCGGTGCGGCCCGGGTGCGCCGTTGGCAGTGTAAGGAAAGGAAGGTGTACGTCCTGTGGCCATAATCCTGGGCGTCGTGTTCGGCGTCCTGGGGCTGGCGGCAGGTCTTCTTCTCGGTTACGCAGTACGCCAGAAATCCACAGCAGGGTCGGCGGAAGCCGCCCGGGCCGAGGCCGGCAAGATCGTCGCCGAGGCCGAACAGATCCGGAGGGAATCACTTCTCGAAGCCAAAGAAGAAACAATCCGCCTCAAGGCGCAGGCCGAGAATGAACTCAAGGAGCGGCGGGACGAGGTCCTGCGGCTCGAACAGCGTATTGCACAGAAGGAAGAGAACCTAGACCGCAAGCTCGAGACGCTCGAACGCCGCGAGCAATCCCTCTCCGACCGCGAAAAGCAGGTCGAAAAGAAGCGAACCGAAGTCGAGGAACTCCGCGCCCGCAAGGTGGCGGAGATCGAGCGCGTCTCCGGCATGACCGCCGAAGAGGCGAAGAACCTCCTCCTCCAGGAGATCGACCAGGAGGTCCGCGACGAAGCCAACCGCCGCGTCCGCCTCGCCGAACTGCAGATCCGCGAGGACGCGCAGAACCGCGTCCGCGACGTCCTGGCGACTGCCATGCAGCGCCTCGCCACCGACGTCGTCAGCGAGACCACCATCAGCGTCGTCCCTATCCCCAGCGACGACATGAAGGGCCGCATCATCGGCCGCGAGGGCCGCAACATCCGCGCCCTCGAAGCCGCGACCGGCGTCGATCTCATCATCGACGACACGCCCGACGCTGTCATGCTTTCGAGCTTCGACGCCGTCCGGCGCGAGATCGCCCGCGTCGCGCTGACCAAGCTGGTGACCGACGGCCGCATCCACCCCACGCGCATCGAGGAGGTGGTGGACAAGGCCCGTCAGGAGGTCGAAGCGACCATCAAGGAGGCCGGCGAGGAAGCCGCCATCGAGGCCGGCTGCCCGGGCCTGCACCCGGAGCTGATCAAGGTGTTCGGACGGCTCAAGTACCGCACGTCCTACGGCCAGAACCAGCTCAACCACGCCGTGGAGAGCGCCCACATCGCCGCCATGCTGGCGGCGGAGATCGGCGCCGACGTGAACGTAGCCCGCCGCGGCGCTCTGCTGCACGACATCGGCAAGGCCATCGACCACGAGATCGAGGGTACCCACGCGCTGCTGGGCGCCGAGCTGGCCCGGCGCTACAACGTCAGCCCGGCCGTCGCCCACTGCATCGAGGCCCACCACGAGGAGGTCGAGCCGCGAACGGTCGAGGCGGTCGTCGTCATGGTGGCCGACGCCATCAGCGGCAGCCGGCCGGGCGCGCGGCGCGAGACGCTGGAGCACTACATCAAGCGTCTGGAGGCGCTGGAGAACGTCGCCAACAGCTTCAAGGGCGTCGAGAAGTCGTTCGCCATCCAGGCGGGGCGCGAAGTGCGCATCATCGTCAAACCCGAGGAGATCGACGACCTCGATTCGCTGCGGCTGGCGCGCGACGTGAGCAAGAAGATCGAGGAGACTTTGGAGTACCCGGGCCAGATCAAGGTGACGGTGGTGCGCGAGACGCGCGCCGTCGACTTCGCGCGCTGACGGCGAGCCGCGCGCCGGCGTTACGAAGGAAGATCAAAGAGGCAGGCCGATTGGCCTGCCTCTTTCGTTGTGCGCATCAACGCACGGCGAAGGACATGGCCTAGCCCGTCGCGAATGAAGGCCACCCTTCAGGGTGGCGTACGCCGTCTTGGCCAAAGGAATGGCTAAATGCGCAACATGCGCGGCAGCTTCATACCGGGTAGCAGGCGGCTAGCAGGCAATGGTCCTATTGACAAGCGGCCCCTTTGTGGTAGCATTGTTACCAGTGGATAGCGGGTCACGCTATCGGCGCCCTCGCTCCCCGAGTGTGGGCGCTTTTAGTATGCATTCGCCCCACACTGCCGCCGATGTTCCAACACTCGGTCTCGTATGTCTAGGTCGCGTCTCTAGACTGCTGTAAATTCCGGCGGGCAGTCCCTGCGGTTTCCA
>JBBITS010000189.1:0-4812 GCA_037440665.1 Chloroflexota bacterium | reverse complement strand
AACAGCCACCGGAGAACAGCATCAAGCTGGTAATGCCCAGTCCGACGCAGATCGCGGCAGGGCGCATTCGCCGCGCTACCGCCGCCGGCCGCGCCCTAGCGCTCACCGGCGGCATCCAGGGCGGCGGACCCTGCGCGTGGGCCCTGGAGGACCACCTGCGCGCCGGGCTGCCAGCGTACGCCACCCCTGCGGCGGCGAAGACCTTCAACGACGAAATCGAACTCGTCGAGGCGACAGGCGTCCGCATTGTCAGCGAGGACGAAGCGGCGCCGATCTCCGGCGCCGACGTCGTCGAGTTGCGCGACCTCGACCTGGACGCCATCCGTGCGGCCCTGGCGGCCTTCGACGTGCCCGGCGACTTCGACGGGATAGCCGTGGGCTGCCTGGACCACGGCGAAGCGCCGCCAGGATATTCGGACCGCCTGTTCCGGTTCGACCACTTGCGCCGGGTGGTCGAGAGACGGAACGATCTGTGCGCCTTTGCCTTCCTGCCCGACGAACTGCCGGACTACCTGACGCGCGCCCGGGCGGCAATGACCTGCGTCGAGGGAGAAGCTCCGGCCGTCTTCATGGACACGGGGCCGGCGGCCGGCCTGGGCGCTCTGCAGGACCCGAAGGTGGGCGCCTCATCCCGCAACGTCGTCCTGAACCTTGGCAACATGCACACGCTGGCCTTCCATCTCGAAGGTACGCGCATCCTGAGCCTCTACGAGCACCACACCGGCGAGATCACCGCCGAGCAGGTCGTGCGCTTTACGGAGCGGATGGTGAGCGGCGAGCTGGCGCACGAGGAGATCTTCGGCAGCAAGGGCCACGGAGCGTTTCACGCGTCCGGCGACGGCCGCCGCTCGCTGCCGCTCGTCGCCGTGACCGGTCCTCAGCGCTCAAAGGTCCGGGGGACGGCGCTTGACCCCTACTTCGCGGCGCCCCACGGCGACATGATGATCAGCGGCTGCTTCGGGCTGGTCGTCGCTTTCGCTGAGAAGCATCCCGAGAGCCGCGAACCCATCGAGCGCGCCCTGGCTGCGGGCTAGTTCTGGCGAGGACACGGGATGCCATGGGCACGGCATGCCGTGCCCCAACCGAGCCATGAGGATATCGAGCGCGCTCTCGCAACGTTATCCTACGCGGGCTCGAGGAACTTCCGCAGAATGGGCGGAAAGAGTGCCGTCATAGGGTTCGGAGGTTCCGAAATCTCGTTGACTTCGAGGCCGTGCGGCGTGAAGCGCCAGGTGCGGAAGCCATCGGCCCGCACTCCAGCCTTACGGCAGATTTGCTTGGCGCGCTGGCCCTGCCCGACGGGCACGTACAGGTAGAACGCGGAGCCCGCGATCCGCGACAGCGGCAGCCAGACGCGGCGCGCCTCTTCTTCTGTGATGTCGGCCGTCGTCGCCACCTGGGCGTGGATGACCAGATCGTTGTTTTTGGTCTCAGTGACGACGATGTCCGGCGTGACGGTCTGGCCCGTATTCAGCTCCACGGGCATCGTCACCTCGGGCACGTTGACGTGGGTCCGGTAGTCCGGGTGCTCGGCGGTCGGGAACCGGTAGCGGGCCTCAGCCACGGCCAGAACAGCCTTTTCGCGCAACTCCTTGCGGTCCCGCGCGTTGGCCCAGAGCATCTGATCCATGTCGAACTTGCGGCTGTCGATGGGCATGTCGGCGCGCTCCTCGACGAAGTTAGTTGGCGAGATCATAGCGGCACCGCCCGCGAGGGGCTAGAGCCAGACGCTGCGAAGAGGCGCGCAATAGCTATCGCACTGGAGGGAGGCAGCCCCTCGATGGGCGCTCAACGGCGGAGTGCCCTCAGGCGCAGCATGCGCGTTCGGAGCACGAGTCCCCGGCGCATGACCAGCGCTATTCCTGCAGGAACCACGCCGACAGGGCAGCGTCGGGATCGTAGTCCCCCCAGAATCCGTCGGCGTCGTTCCACACCGCGTCGACCATCGTCCCAGTCACTTCCCAGTGGCCCTTACCATTGCACTTGTCACTGGGGTCATCGACGCACTCGTAGCCTTCGAGGTACATCAGAGCCCAACCGACGATGGTTGAAAGCTGCGGGTGGTCGATGTCGTCCACGATGGGGACGACCATCAGGCGCGGGCTTTCGCCGCAGGTGACCATGTAGCGGGGGACGGCGCCAACGCCCCGGTCCTCCAGAGCCTCGCTGAAGTCATCGACGCCATTGTTGTTGGCGTCGCCGCACACGGGCTCGGAGGCCAGCCTACCGTCGATGCCCTGATCGGTCGGTCCGGTCTTGTTGCCCGCGAGCGCGTCGATGGTATCGCCGATCTGGTATTCAGTGTCGACGGTGCCGTCGATGATGTTGCCGCGGTACTCGGCCGAGCCGCCGCCACCGCCGTCGGGGTCCAACGCGCCGTAGTCGCCCGAGCCGCCGGAGCCAGCGCCCAGCTTCAGCACGCAACTGCTCTGGAACTTCGGGTACGGCGGGTTCGCCGGGTCCAGACAGTCGCTGTTGTCGTACGTCAGGCCCCACGGGACGAAGTGCTGCGTGCCCTCGAGGGTACCGATGCCGGCGACAGCGCGCGCCTGCACGTTGTACGAGCCCGACAGCACCACCTGCATGAACACCGTTTCAGGCGACTCCTCGATGATCACCTCGACGAAGTCGGAGTCGCCTGCGTGGTCGCCCGACTGCGGCGGATGGTTTACGGTCACGTGGTCCACGTCGTACCCGTGCTGGTCGGCGTAGTACTCGGCCGCAGCCTGCGCCTCTACCGACCACGCGCCCTCGTCGAGGAACATCTGGTGGGCGGCCGCCAGGGCGGCGGAATCGGCGGCGTTCTGCTGGTCGCGCCGTTGCTGGTAAAACCGGCCGCCATCGATGACAAGCCCGGTCATGCCGAGCATTACGACCATGAAGAGCGCCACCATGACGACTATCTGACCGCGCTCTCCGCCGGTCAGAGCCTCTTTGATTCGGGGCAACATCGTCGCCCTCCTGTCCTCTCTCAGCGCACGCGCTCCCTCAGTGCTGGATCGTCATCCGTGACGTGCTGGACATCGTGATCGACGGCAGGCCGACGATCGCGAACAGCGGATCGAAGTCGTACTCCGCCCGCACTTCAACCGTTGATCCAACATCGCGCGGCGCCGAGCTAGGCGTAACCGTCACCGATAGGCTCGCCTGGTTCAGGCCCGAGCCGTGGTCACGGACCACACCCTCTATGTCAGACGCCGCCGCGCCGGAATTGACGATGGCGTATCGCGAGCCTTCGCGGGCCGCCTCGGCCAGGGTGTTGTAGTTCCAAACGGCGCGGGCGCCGTCGAACAGCCCCAGCACAAGGACCATGAAGATGGGCAGGATCAGCGCGAATTCGACCAGGCTCTGGCCGCCCTCTCGTGTGCGCCGGCCGGGAAACCGCGGCTTCATTGGGCAACCCTCATGGTCACTGCTCGCGAGATTTCGATGCTGGATGGAAGGCCAGGCCACGGTATGAGCGTGCTGAACTCGTGGTCGACCTGCACCCGTACGTACTCGCCTCCGTTGCCGTCGGACGTCGGGCCGGAGACCGTCACGGTGGGAGCCGGATCCAGGCTGCCGGCGTCGTCAAGCGCGGCGCTCTGGATGCCAGTGGTGTCTGTCGGGTTCTCAGATGCGTACTGCGCGCCGTTGCGCGCGGCGCCCGCCACCGTCATAGAGGCGTAGAAGACGCGCCCGAAGTCGATGGCGCCCAGGATGACGAGCATCAGAAGGGGCAGGACCAAGGCAAGCTCGACCAGACTCTGGCCCCGCTCCCGGCGGTTCCGGCTCGGGCTTTGAGGCATGGCGCACATGAGGTATCCCCTCCGGGCCGCACCAACGGGTGCATCCACTATAGAATCGGCTCCGGCGGGCGATTCTGAATCTGACTCTGCCTCGGATTCCTTTGCCCGAATCCAAAGGCCCACCGGCGCCCCGGCTCCGCGGTCAGGGCTAGCTGCAGGGACCGAAGGGCTCATTCACCAGCCGCTCCGTGGTCGTCATGTGGACTGGCCCCAGCAGGTTGCCGATGAGCGGTGTCGAGGCCTCGAAGTCGTACTCCACCTGCACCTCCAGGGCGTCGCACTGCTCGCCCGGGTCGCCCTCGGTGGCTGGATCCAAGTAGTCGGGGTATTGCCAGCTCCGGACGCTGACCTCCACGGCCGTGTCGCTATTGGCCAGGGTCGATGCTAGCTCCTCCGCCAAGTAAAGGATGCAGGCCTCGCGGTCGGTCGAGGACACGGCGCAATCGGTGCGGCCGGTGACGCCGTAGCGGGCGGCCTCGCGCGCCGCCCCCTGCATGGTGACCCAGGCGTTGTAAAGGCGCGCCACGTCCACGATCCCGAAAATCAGGACCGTGAGGACAGGCAGGATCAGAGCGAACTCCACCAGGGTCTGGCCGCCGTCCGAAGATGCCCGCTTCCGGTCACCGGCGATGTGTCTCCTCATCAACCGCCCCTCCTACTCGATCAGCCTGAACGCGATGGCCCGTGCGATGTCGCCGAACACGTCGGGCAGCTCCGTCGCTGAATCGACCTCGAAGTAGTGGTCGTTGGTGCCATCGGTGGACGAGGCGATGCACTTAAGCAGGCGGCGGTCGGCCTCGTTGTCGTGGGCACCGTTGCCGATGCCGTTGCAGTAGCCGGGCGTCGACCGCTTGGCCGAGTCCTCTCCGCCGCACACGCCGAGGCCCACGACGTAGACTTCCACGCCCATCGCTTCCAGCGACTCGCCGAGCGCCTTGGTTTTGACGTCGAGTTCCCGCTCACGCGTCTGAGCGGGCCGGCACGAAGTTCCGGTGTAGCCGTCCGAGTGACTCGGGTCGGTCGT
>JBBITS010000188.1:0-4964 GCA_037440665.1 Chloroflexota bacterium | reverse complement strand
AGGAATGGATCACGCGGAATCTCGGCAGGCGTGTGTACGACACGGTCTGGGGCCCGCTCCTGCGCGGGAAGTTCGGCGAGGCCGAGGACAAGGTCGCCATGGCGTGGCTCTGGAACAAGATACACCTTCGCTTCGCCTCACGGCACGGCGGGCCGATGCAGAAAGAACAACTGGCGTACCTGCGCGGCTCGTTCGGCGTGTACATCGGTGAGCTGGAGCGGCGGATGCGCGACCTGGGCGTCGAGATCAACACGGGCCGCGCTGTGCAGCAGGTCACGGTCGATACCGGCCGCGCCACGGGCCTCGTGACGGCCGACGGCGAGACGGTCGACGCCGACGCTGTCATTGCGGCGGTGCCGTCGGGCGTCTTCCTGAAGCTGGCGCCGGGCTTGCCCGAGGAGTACGCCCGGAAGCTCACGGCGGTCCAGTGGCAGTGGGCGCTCTGCATGATCCTGGCCATGGACCGGCCTCTGAGCCACATCTACTGGATGAACGTGGCCGATCGGACGATGCCATTCCTAGCGCTGGTGGAGCACACCAACTTCATCCCGGCCGAGGAGTACGGCGGGAACCACCTCCTGTACATCTCCAACTACCTGGAGCCAGGCCATCCGTACTTCTCAAAGTCCGAGGAAGATCTGGCCGCGATGTTCTACGACGGTCTGCGGCGTGTGAACCCCGCGTTCCGCCCGGAACACGTGAGGCAGCGGTGGCTGTTCAAAGGGCCGTACGCGCAGCCCATCATCACCACCGGCTACGGCGACCTCCGGCCAGGCCACCGGACCCCCTTCCAGGGCCTCTACCTGGCCACCATGGCGCAGATATACCCGGAAGACCGGGGCCAGAACTACAGCATCAAGATGGGCGAAGACGTGGCGGCCATGGTCGCTGGCGACTTTGCCGCCCGGCGGCGCTAGCTTCCCCCTGACGGACGGTACAGCCTGAACGTCAGGGGTTCAGGCGCTCTGCGGGGGCCAGTTGGCCCATGCAGGCGGGCGCGCCTGCCCTTCACGAACCCCTGACAAAGGTGCATGATAAGGGGGTAAACGGTACCTATAGCTGAGATAGGAGGCACCACTATATGGGCAACGAGACGCTCATGGTGACCGACAACCGCACGGGCAAGAGCTACGAGATCGCCATCACCGACGGAACCATCCGGGCCATGGACTTCCGCCAGATCAGGGTGAACGACGACGACTTCGGCCTGATGGTGTACGATCCAGCCTTCACCAACACGGCCTCGTGCCGCAGCGCCATCACCTACATCGACGGCGACAAAGGGATTCTGGAATATCGCGGCTACCCCATCGAGGAGTTGGCCGAACAGGCGACCTTCCTCGAGGTCGCCTACCTGATCCTCGCCGGCGAGCTGCCGACGAAGGCGCAACTGGAGACGTGGACGCACGACATCACGTACCACACCTACGTCCACGAGAACATCAAGAAGTTCATCGATGGATTCCAGCACGACGCTCATCCGATGGGGATGCTGGTAGGAACGGTCGGCGCTTTGTCGACGTTCTATACCGACGCCAAGCTGGTCGACGATGCCGACTCGCGAGAGAAGCAGACGCGCAGGCTCATCGCCAAGATGCCGACCATCGCGGCCTACGCCTACCGGCACAGCCGCGGCCTCCCCTACGTGTATCCCGACAACGGTCTGACCTACGTCGGCAACTTCCTGAGCATGCTCTGGAAGATGGCCGAGCCCCAGTACAAGCCCAACAAGGTGATCGAGCGGGCGGTGGACATCCTCTTCACGCTGCACGCCGATCATGAGCAGAACTGCAGCACCAACGCCATGCGCGCTGTCGGCAGCTCGCGCGTCGATCCGTTCTCGGCGACGGCAGCGGCGGCCGCGGCGCTGTACGGGCCGCTGCACGGCGGCGCCAACGAGGCGGTCCTCCGCATGCTCGTCGAGATCGGCGACAAGAAGAACGTCCCTGACTTCGTCAAGCGCGTGAAGGGCGGCGAGGGACGCCTGATGGGCTTCGGACACCGCGTGTACAAGAACTACGACCCGCGGGCGAAGATCATCAAGCGCGCGGCCGACGAGGTGTTCGAGGTCACGGGCCGCAACCCGTTGCTGGACATAGCCCTGGAACTGGAGCGCATCGCGCTGGAAGACGAGTACTTCATCCAGAGGAAGCTGTACCCGAACGTAGACTTCTACTCGGGCATCATCTACCAGGCGCTGGGCTTCCCGGTCGAGATGTTCCCCGTGCTGTTCGCCATCCCGCGGACGGTCGGATGGCTGGCCCAGTGGCGGGAGATGATCGAGGACCCGGAGCAGAAGATCGCCCGGCCGCGGCAGGTCTTCGTGGGGCCGGAGCGCCGGAGCTTCGTGCCCATGCAGAAGCGGAACAGCGCGAAGCCGGCGGCCGCGTGAGAAGTTGACATAACCGTATATGCCGCTTAGCAGCAGCGTGGGGCGGGTGCCCCCACGCTGCTGGTTCTTTCCACGGCCGCCGATATCCCTACGGGAGTGTGCCTAAGGTGCTCTTCAAGAAGACGTCGAAGGACGCCGAGGCCGCTGCTGCCGCGGGGCAGGCCGCGGCGGCTCCCGACGCGGCGATCCGGGACGAGCTGGGGCTCCACCGGCGCTGGTACTTCACCATGCGCCTGGCCGAGGAGATGAACCGGGCCAGCCGGAAGGACCGGTCGCTGGCTGTCGCCGTCTGGGAGATACGGCTTCTGCCGGGCGAGAGTCCCAGTCCGGAGGCGATTCACCAGACAGCGTCGCTATTAGTTAACCGTCTGCGGTCCTACGATCTTGTGCTGCGCCTCGACGGCGGCCGGTTCCTGGCGATGCTGCTGGACGTAAGCCGCGAGGAGGCCATGACGGCCGCTTTCCGGCTGAAGGCCGACCTGTCGCTAGCGATCAGGGACGGCAAGTGGCGGGCGGGCGTCGCGGCCTTCCCGGGCGACGCGGTAGATCCGGATGCGCTGGTGAACACAGCGATCCGCCGCCTGGAAGAGGACGTCAACCGGTAACAGGCGGCCTCGGCAGCAGTGCCGCGCTAGACCGCGATCTGATTGACGGCGTTGATGAACGACCGCATGCGCCCGTAGTCGTGAACAGGGTAGAAGGCGATGCGATGGAGGTCTAGCACGTCTTCCTCCTCAACCTCTTCCGGAGATGGTCTGATCACTTCGAAGCCTCCAGACGCCAGCAGGTCAGCGTAGTCGTGATTCCAGCGCTGGAGCGTCGTCCCGTCGGGCGCGTGCCACACCCGCATGATCAGCCGCTCACCCACGAATCGGGCGGAGTGGTAGTTGCGATAGAAGTCCGTGATCACCTGGATGGCGTACTCAGGCGTGCTGGCCACTGTAAACAGATGAAGGTCGTCGCCGTCGATAAGCCCTCGCCTGAGAAGCTGCTGACCTACGAAGTCGAGCCAGTCGTTCCAGTAGGCGCTGCCCGGCGGCTGGAGGAGAACGATGGGGTGAGGGTCGCTCTTTCCGGTCTGCATCAGCGTCAGCAGCTCGAAGGTCTCGTCCAGCGTGCCGAAACCGCCGGGGAGCAGCACGAAGGCGTCGGACTCCTTCATGAACGTGACCTTGCGTGTGAAGAAGTACTTGAAGTTGATGAGCTTGGCGTCGCCGGCGATGAACATGTTGGCCGGGTTCGGCATCGGCAGGCGTATGTTGACTCCGAAGCTCCTCTGAACGCCTGCGCCTTCGTGGCCGGCCTGCATGACACCAAGTCCGGCGCCGGTGATGACCATCCACCCGAGGCGGGTGATCTGCTCTGCAAACGACCGCGTGCACTGGTACTCGGCGTCGCCCTCCTGAATCCGGGCTGAACCGAAGATGCTCACCTTGCGCCGGCCCCGGCAGGGAGCGAACACCCGGAACGAGTACGCAAACTCCTTAAGAGCAGCCGAAACCAGCTTCAGCTCGCCCCGGCTGGCGCGCTGGCGCCCGAGTCGCACAGCCGCTGTGAGCAGTTCCCGGACGAGGTCGCGGTCCTCTGGATCGATGAGGGCGACGAGTTCCCGCACGCGTTCGTCGAGTTCGGCCCGGCCCGTCGAGAACACGCGCCTAGCGACGGCGCCCTTCGTCCGGCGTGATGCTGGCTCGGTCAGTTACCCGCAGGCCAAGACCAACGACATGCTCGACTGGCTCCAGCGCCGCGCGCTGCTGTGTATTCACGGTGTCTCCTTGAAGTTCACAGAGGCGTCCCTGTCTCAAGTCTACATCGGCACTGCGCGGTGCTGGGGACAGAGCGTTTCGCTGGACCCTATGAAGGGGCTTGGCTAGACTCAACGCGATGCTGGATCACGAAGGCGTCCTCGAACTGAGAAATCTGCTCGCCGGGTTCAAGCCCGGCGATGGTGACCTTCTAGCCGCCCTGCACGAGGTCCAGCACCGCTACGGGTACGTCCCGAAGCTCGCCATCAGAGAAGTCGCGCGGCAACTGCGGCTCTCCGAGGCGCGGGTCTACGGCGCCGTCACGTTCTTCTCCGAGTTTCGCGAGACGCCGCCTCCCGAGACGCTGATCACCTGGTGCAGCGGCCCCGCCTGCCACCTCAAGGGCGGCGACCGCATCCGGCGCGCCCTTGAGGCCGAGATGGGCATCGGCATGGGCCAGAGCACGCCTGATAACCGGGCCGGCCTCCACGTAGGCCAGTGCAACGGCACGTGCGCTCAGGCTCCTCAGGTTTGGGTGAACGGCGAGGTGGTGGGCAACCTGACGCCGACATCGGCCATCATCCTCTGCCGGGACGTCGCGAAGGACGCCAGGCGGGGCGACCGTGGCCACCTTCCCTGGGAAGCGCCTGTCCCTGAGCAGCACGAGCGCTGACGACTATGCCCGGGTACGACGACCTTCGCCAGCAGGCCGAAGCCGCCTGGAGCACCATCGAGAAGGCGAGGCGCCCGCTCATCCGCGTCAGCGTCACCACCGGCAGCCTGGCCGCCGGGGGCGGCAAGACGCTCGACGAGGCGCGCGCGCAGGT
>JBBITS010000187.1:0-4966 GCA_037440665.1 Chloroflexota bacterium | reverse complement strand
GAAACCGCAGGGACTGCCCGCCGGAATTTACAGCAGTCTAGAGACGCGACCGTCGGGTGCCCGCGACAAGGGGATCGGCGTCACAACGGACGTTGTGGCGCTGCTTGCCTACGCAGGTCTGTACGCAGGCCATCCGGACTACGACGCCGACTACGACGGCAACGGTGTGGCCGACGGCCTGCAGTACGACCGCAGCCCGAGCACGACGCCCGGGAAGCCCTGGCGCTCCGGGCCTCCCGACGGCGGCATCGGCGTTACGACGGACGTCGTGGCGATGCTGGCGCAGGCCGGCCATAGCTGTGCCGCGCCGCCGTAGCGGCTTGCGCCGAGGCGCGCTGTCTTGGCCAACGCACTGACCTATGAGGTCCCTGTCGCTGGAGTCCCTTGTCCTGGCGCGCCCGCGCGCTCCTTCAATAGCGCCAGACGCTCCCACGTCGCCGCGTCCAGCGGAATCCAGTCGTTGAACGACAGGCCGTCGGGCTCGTTGGCGGAGCTGACGAAGCCGTGGAAGCGCATGAGCCCGATGCCCGGCTCGTTCCAGTCCATGCGGTACGACCACCGTAGCTTAGCGTCCGGCTGGCCAGGCGTGCGCTGCCAGATGTCGAGGAAGCGGGCGACGTAGGCGGGGTCGCCCTGAAAGAAACGCTTGAGGATCGCCGCGAACATCGGGCTCGGCTCCTCCATGGTCTCTGGGCCACGTGATGCGCCTTGAAAATGCTCGCAATTCGGCGAACGCCCTCCTCCCAGTTCACCACCCGGTTGGCGAAGCGCGCGTCGACCATTGCCATCATGAGACTGCGGTCCAGCGGGTCGGGGTAATCGCGCGCGATGTCGACGCCCCAGAGGAGCCGCGCGCTGGCGTTGGCGGACGTGACGAACATCATCTCGTTCGTCACGAAGGCCGGCCACTCATAGCGCTCGATCTCGGCGGCCGCTTCTTCTTCGGTGAACATGAGGTGCGGATCTTGCGGGCGGAGGCGAAGGCCGTCGGGTGCGAAGCCCGCCGACATGAGGAGGTGGTTTCGCGCGCCGCGGTCGATCTTCAGGGCGTCGAGGATGGCAGCAAGATATGGGCGGGACGGATGCCGCTGGCCGAGTTCGTAGGCCTTGATGGTCGCGCGGGAGACGTGCGCGTGGGACGCAAGCTGTTCCTGCGAAAGGCCGAGCGCCTTCCGCTGCTCTCGCAGTGCGCTTGACCAGTCCTGCGCCTTCATCGGCTGGCGCGCCTCCCTGGTAACGCGCCGCACGCGGATGCGGCCCCTAGTCTAACACGGGCCGATGGCTGCACGGAGAGTAGCACTATCGAGAGCGCGCGTACATAGACTGGCGAGGCACTCGTGCGCAGCCGCTCGTGCCAGGGATCAGCGCGCCGAGGCGAATCATCGGCCCCGGGACGCGAGCGGATACAAGATGTATCCCTTCTGCCGTTGACAGCCTCGAACTGCGGCTCCTACCTTCGATAGTGCCTCGCCTTCTGCCCGTGCGGGTCGCCGCAGCCAACATCGGAGCGAGGACAGCTCGATGGGTGACCCGCGCGGGCAGGGCCTTTGCCGCGCCGCCAGCGAGCCCCTGGTGCTGGCCTGTTTGGCCGACGCGCGGGACTAGACGCCGGTTTGCTAGCTCGTTGACCTCATGAAAGGTGCCTAGGATCGCGATGGTCGGCGTGGCGACGCGCGGGCCTGGCAAACTGGCTCCTACAGAAGGGCGGAGCCGGGCACAAGATGTACCATTCCTGCCGTTGACATCTTGTCGGCGCTCGTCCTAACTTCGGGCTTGTCTCGCCTCCTGCGCCTGTGGGTTGCCGTACCACCCGCGGGGAACGAATCCTCCGCTGGGTAAGCCGCATGGCTGCAGGAAAGCGCCCGGGCGCGCGGGATGCGCCCACAGGGTCTACACCGGGGGTGGGCCAGCTCATCGGGGGAGGGGCCGGAACACCCCCGGAGTGACCGCCACTTCACCACGCATCGCCCCCCGCCTGGCGGCAAGGCCCGATGCCCGGCCGCCAGGTTGGAACAGTTAGCGCCGCGAAGCGTTTCCATCTTGGATGGCGAAAGCGCTTACCCGTCGGCCGAGGTTTCTTGAGGGTGAGAGGCAGTTGTAGACTGCTTGCTGAGACGCCTGCGTGCCGGTGGGTGTCATAGCGGTGGGGTTTCGCCGTCGGCTAATTGCCGCCTGCAGGCGGCGCAAGGGGGGAGAGGATCGGAGATCAGCTTCCATGTGTCGCTTTCTGGCCAGATTCGGAACGCTGCTCATCGCCTTAGCCATGGTGGGTGGCGTGGGTTCTCGCGCCCATGCCCAGGAAGAGGGCGCGGACGCCCCGGCCCACGTGCGCGCCGAAGCCCGTAAGGTCGAGCGCGGTGGAGAGGAGTACATCCGCGTCGATGTGCTCGTGGAGAACGTATCGGACCTTGGCGCTTTCGAATTCATCCTCAAGTTCGACGGCAGCCTCCTGGAGGTCAGCGAAGATTCCATCGAGGAGGGGCCCTTTCTCGCCACTAGCGGCCGGGAGACGTTTTGTCAAAGCCCGTCCGTCGACAGCAACGCCCTTCGCTACGCCTGCGTGACGCTTGGGGAGCAGCCGCGCGCGGGAGCCGAGGGCGGCGGGCTGCTGGCGTCCGTGTACTTCAAGCCCAAGGGCGAGGGCGACGCTCCCATCGAGTTTGACCGCGCCCAACTAGCGAACCCTCCGGGTGACAGAATCGAGGCTGTCTGGGAATCGGGGCGGATAAGCGTTGCGGGCGCTGGAGGAGGGAGCCGTTGGTGGGTCTGGGCCGCCGTCGCCGCGGGTCTTAGCGCCATCTTCGTGGCGATCTTTGGCGTCACAGTGGTGATCGCCCGCCGGCGAGCCGTCAGTGAGCGGACGGAAGCCGTCTTGTAGGTGCGAGCGCTGGCTCCACCGCCTTCGCAGCCTACCTGAACCTTCTGCCGATGACCTTTCACGGCTGTTACAGCCACGCGTCCGCGCCGATCTCGAATCTGCCCAAACCTATTGACAAGCTGGCTTAACGCCCCCCATAATCCGCCCAGCATCCTGTCCGGCTGGCGGATAGGATATCCCCGCCTATCGTTCCCCGCCCTTTCCAAACTTCGGCGCGGCTCGCCTGTCCTCCCAGCGCGCGCCGCGAGGGGAGCCGTTTTGGAAGGCTTTCATGTTGCTGCTACTCGCCATACCAGGAGACGGTCCATGACGCGCGCGCGCGCCAGAGTGGCTGCGCTCGCCGTGGCCGGCGCTGTCGCCCTGACTTTCGCCGTCGCGGCGATCTTGTCGGGGCCGCTGACCCAGACCTTCGCCGCGCCTGTCGTCACCACTGACAAGGCCGACTACGCCCCCGAAGAGATCGTCACCATCACGGGCAGCGGGTTCGCGCCCAACGCCTTCTACGATGTTCCTGTGATCCGCCCGGACGGCAGCATCGTCAAGGGCGACGGGTCTTTCGTGCCGGGTTGGGACACGGTCCAGGCGGACGGCTCGGGCAACTTCGTCTACTACTACCAGCTCAACGGTATCGAAGGCACGTACACCGTCGAGGTATACGACTCGCCCTGGTCAGGCTCGGGCGGGACGCCTCTGGCGTCCACGACCTTCACTGACACCTACATCCACTTCACGCAGTGTCTCAATGACTCAGAAGACAACGGCATCGCTGACGACTGTTATTGGAGCACGGGGGCAATCAATGAGAACAACTCCGTCTACACGGAGGGCGACGCCGTGCCCCATCGTTTGTTCCGGAAGGTCTCATACGTAGGCGCCCACACCTTCGTGTTCGAGCACGACTTCTCGAAGGGCGACGTCTACGCGTACGACTTCCTGACCAACGTCGATGACACCCAGTCGGGCGCTCTTCTGAACGAGTGCGGCAACAGGCCGTCGTTCATTTCGTCGTCGCAGTGCGCGACGATGTACGGGACCAGCTATCAGTTGGGGGTCATACCGTCCGACCCGTTCGACAGCGTGTCTTCGGTGGAGGACCCGCCGGGCGCTGGCACTCGCAGGATCCGCGTGGGGTGCACGCCGGCCTGCGCCGTGGGCGTAACGGTGACGTTCCCCGATCCACCCATCGGGCCATCTGATGGCGAGGACTCGCCGGACGAAGCGCACATCCCGGACAGCGACCCCGATTGCTACAAGAACTGTGGAAACAGCAGCGTTAAGGTGTCGGTGACGGTCACGACGTCGTCATCGTACACGCGCATAGGCATCTGGTACGCTGGCCATCTGGCCGAGGCCGCGGACCCGCCAGGTTCAGCCGTAGGCTGGGGGACGGGTTGCGACGGCGCGACGAGCTGCGGCGCCAGCCAGATATCGGGCTCGCCGTTCCACATGAAGTACATCTGCCTGAAGGACCCGTACGACTCAACCTGCGAATCGGAAGGCGATCGCGACAACCAGATCCAGATCGGCGCCGTGCTGCCGCCGACTCCCACGCCGACCTCGACGCCTACGGCCACGAGCACGGCGACACCGACGAGCACGGCCACCAGCACCGCGACGGCCACGAACACGGCCACCAACACACCTACTAACACGCCGGTCCCGCCGACGGCGACCAACACGCCGACGAACACTCCGACGGCCACCAACACGGCGACCAATACGCCTACAGCTACCAACACGCCTACAAACACGCCGGTCCCGCCAACACCGACGAATACGCCAACAAACACTCCGACCAACACGCCCGTCCCGCCGACGGCTACGAATACACCGACGAACACCCCAACGAATACGCCGACGAACACGCCAACACCGACGGCAACGAACACTCCGACGGACACACCGACGAACACGCCGGCGAGCACGCCCACGCCAACCGACACGCCTACTAACACGCCGACGGCAACCAACACGCCAACCGTTACACCTACCAACACACCGTCGCCGACGAGCACCTCGACGTCCACCGCAACGACGACGGCTACTTGGACGGCCACCAACACGGCGACACCCACGAACACCGCCACC
>JBBITS010000186.1:0-5024 GCA_037440665.1 Chloroflexota bacterium | reverse complement strand
GAAGAACCTGCTGCTGGCGTCGTCCGACATGGTGGCGATCGACGCCACGGCGGCGAAGCTCATGGGCTTCGACCCGATGGAGCTGAAGTTCATCCGCCTGGCGCACGAAAAGGGGCTGGGCTGCGGCGATCCGCGCGACATCGAGGTCGTGGGCATGGACGTGAGCGGGCTGAACTTCGGCTTCCGGGGCGACGAGGACACGTTCGCGAGCTGGGGGCAGAAGCTGATCTACTGGGGCCCGCTGCACCCGTTCGAGGGGCTGCTGCTGCGCACGCCCATCGTACCGTGGGCGTACTTCGCGTCGAACGTGTACTATAACTGGCTCTGGTGGAACCTGCAGGGCCGGGGGCACGTCAAGCGCGCGAAGGAAAACGAGTGGGGCCGCCTGTTCGACGATTACTGACCGTTCCCGCAACGGCCCAAGGCATCCTTCCGCAGAAATTGCCGCCAGTTGGCCCCTCAGCGCCTCCACGCACAAGCATCCACCGAACGCAGATGGACTATGAGGCCGACCACCCTGCTCGCGTTCGTGGCCGGCGCCCCGACGCCGCCTGAGCGGACGGGGCTCCTACCCCTTCGCCGCCACCCCGAACACGCTCCACAAGAGCGAGCGTCCCGTCGCGCCCGGCGTCAGGCCCGCACCGCGCAGCGCCGCCAGTAGTTCATCGCGCTCGAACATCGCCTCGGGCGGGTGCGGGAAGACGCGGTACAGGCCGCGCGTGAGCCACCCCTTCGTCGGCTCCGCGAAGCAGAAGACGCCGCCCGGCGTGAGCACCCGCGCGATCTCCCGCAGCGCCGCTCGCCACGCCGACATGTGGTGCAGCACGCCGATCTCGATGACGGCATCGAACTCGCCATCGGCGTACGGCAGCGCCGTCGCATCGGCCTGTCGCACCTCGGCCACTGGCAGGCCGGCGAGCCGCCGCCGGGCGCGTTCCACCTGCGATTCATCGAAGTCGAACGCGGCCAGCCGCGCCGGCCGGAAGACGCTGACAAGAGCCCGCGTGGTCAGGCCCGCGCCGCAGCCGATCTCCAGAAGCGCGGCGCCCTCGGACAGCGCCGTCATGCGCCGGAAGCGGCGCGCCTCGGCGCGGGCGAAGGGCGCACGGAACGGGCTGTTGACCAGCCACGTCTCGAGCCGACCCATGGTGGCGCTCATCGACGGCGACCCCTGCCGCTAGACATCAGCCCGCAGGAAACCGTCGGTGACCTCTGCGAGCAGCTTCTCGATCTTCTCCTCCTCGCGCTGCAAGAGCTCCCTGTCTCGCTCCGAGGTCACGTACTTCTCCGCCATCTTGCGCCCGAAGTCGACGTGGAAGTTCTCGTCGCGCAGGATGGTCTGGAGGTGCCACCTCGTGACGGGGTCGACGTACTTGAGGTACGTGTCATAGGCCAGCGCCGCCCAGCCGTCCACGACGTAGATGTACGCCAGGCGCTGGGGGAGCGTCTCGGCCTTCGCGTACGCGTCCCAGAGTCGGAAGTACTGGTCGTTCCGGAAATCGACGTGGCATGGGTCGGGGTAGAGCTTTCGCGCGGCGTCCTCACCGATGAGTTCGGTCATCCGCTGCGTCCAGATGCGCGTGTGGCGGGCCTCGTCCCAGATGAGCCGGGCGAAGCCGTCCTTCACCTCGAGCGGCTCGGTGGACTTCAGCCAGTCGCCGATGGTGATGACGGCGTGATGCTCGCCCACCCGGAAGATGGCGAAGAGCTTCGCGAGTTGGTCCGGATCGCGTTGCTTCGCGAAGAACTTCTCGCGCTCCACCGCGTAGTCAATCGTCATGTCTTTCTCCTTTCCGGCGGCTCTGCTGTTCTGCGGGACGGAGACCGCCCAGGAGCGACTGCACCGTCTGCAAGACCAACGCCTCTACGTCCACAATGCCGACAAACGGCTGGCGCACCTCCTCCGAGGGGATCACGATGACCCCGGTGAGGGCCGACCAGAGCGCCACGGCGGTGGACCAGGGGTCGTCCACGTCGAGGTCGCCCGCGGCGTTGGCCCTCCGCAAGAGATCGGCCACGAGGCTGAGCGCCGCCTTGCCCGCCGCAGCCCACCGCTCGAGAAGGTCCTCGCTCACGCGGCCGGCGTAGGCTTCGTGCGGGAGGGCGAACATGTAGCGGAAGGCTTCGGGCCGGGCCTGGAAGTGCCGGTAGTACGCGACCGCGAGACGCAGGAGTTGGTCGACGGCGGGCGCGTCGGGCTCCAGCGAGGCGCTCAGCGCTGCCAGGAGGTCCTCGGTGGCTTCCAGCAGCACCGCGAACGCGATCTCGTCCTTGCTGGAGAAATAGAGGTACAGCGTACCCTTGGCCAGCTCGCAAGCGCGGGCGACGTCGTCCATGGTGGTGGCCGCGATACCGTTTCGCAGGAACAGGTGGCGCGCCGCCGCCAGGATCGCCCGCTCGCGGGCCTCGCGTTCCCGTCGGCGGCGGGTTGCCGTGCCGACCGTAGAAATGACCATCGGTCATATTATGACCATTGGTCGGAAGCCTGTCAAGACCCGGTCCTCCCCCGAATGCCTGGGCGCGGCCGGACGTGCTACCCTTTGGGCCGAGATGTCGCCTGAGAGGTCCTCCTTCCCGTGAACCTCGAAAACCTGCGCGGCAAGCTGCTGATCTCGCTCCTCCTCGGCGTCCTCGTGTACGTCGGGCTCTCGTTCTACGCCGACTTCCGCGACCTGGGCCGGAGCTTCGGCGACTTCCGCTGGGAGCTGCTGCCCCTGATCCTCGCCCTCACGGCCATGAACTACGTCCTGCGCTTCATCAAGTGGGAGTTCTATCTGAAGCAGATTGGCGTGCAGGGCCTCAGCAAGTGGGACAGCCTCCTCATCTACTACTCGGGCCTGGGCATGGTCGTGACGCCGGGCAAGGTGGGCGAGTGGCTGAAGAGCTACCTTCTGCGCGAGGTCCACGGGACGCCGGCGGCGCGCTCGGCACCCATCCTCATCGCCGAGCGCCTGACCGACAGCATCGCCCTGCTGGTCATCGGCTCCATCGGCGTCATCGTCTTCCGGAACATGTGGCCGGTGGTGGTCGTGGTCGGCGCCGGCTCGATCATCCTCGTCTTCGCCGCGCGGCACCGGGGCTTCGCGACGTGGCTGATGGCGCTGGGCGCGAAGCTCCCCGTAGCCCGGCGCTTCGTACCGCAGTTCCAGGACTTCTACGAGGCCTCGTACACGCTGATGGCGCCCTGGAGCGTGTTCCTGATGACGCTCCTGAGCGTCGGCTCGTGGTTCTTCGAGGTTGCCGCGATGTTCGTCACGTTCCTCGGGGTCGGCCTCGACCCGTCGATGGACCTGATGCTGAAGTCGGCGTTCATACTGCCCATCGCGACGCTGGCGGCGGCGATCCTGTTCACGCCGGGCGGACTGGGCGTCGCCGAAGGCGGCATCACCGGCCTGTCGCAGAGCCTGCTCGACCTCCCGGCGAGCGCCGCCGCCGTCGCGACGCTGGTAATCCGCTTCGGGACGCTGTGGTTCGGCGTGATCGTGGGTCTGGTCGCCTTCGCCATCCTCGGACGGAAGATGGCGGCGCCGGGCGCGGCGGAGGCCGGGCCCGTGACCGGCGGCGCCGTCCCCGAACCCGAGGCGTAGGTAGTCACGCGGCGGGTTACAATCGACGTGACATGACGGACTCCTCTCACCGTCTCTCCGCCGGGCGGTTCGACCTCGCGTCCAGCGCCGCGCTGCTGTCGTTCTCGTCCAACGCCGCGCTCATGGTCGTGAAGGTCGTCGTCGGCCTCACGACCGGCTCGGTGGCCGTGCTCTCCGACGGCATCGACAGCGCTGAGGACCTGGTGGCGTCGGCCATCGCTTTCGTCACCATCCGTTGGGCGGCGCGCCCGCCCGACGAGGAGCATCCGTATGGCCACGGGAAGGCCGAGAGCCTGGCGGCGGCGGCGCAGGGGGCGCTCATAGGGGCGGGCGCTGCGCTGGTCCTCTGGCGCGCCATCGACCGCTTCGCCACGGGCGCGGTGGACATCGACCTCGGTCCGGCACTCGTGGCCATGATCGTGACGGCGGCCGTGAACACGGGCGTGCTGGCGTTCGTGGCGTCGGCGGCGAGGCGCACGGGCTCGGTGGCGCTGCGAGCCGACGCGCGCCACCTCTGGACCAACGTCGCGCAGGCGGCGTCGGTGCTGGCGGCGCTGGCGCTGGTGGGCATCACCGGCCGCGAGGTGTTCGACCCCATCGTGGCGCTGGCGCTGGGCCTGTACCTCGTCTGGTCGGCGCAGGAGGTTTTCCGCGGCGCCCTGCCCGAGGTCATGGACGTCGCGCTGCCTGAGCACGAGGTGGAGGTCGTCGAGGGTGCGCTAGCCGAGTTCCGGGGACCGGTGCGCGGGTACCACCGCCTGCGCTCCCGGAAGTCGGGGCGTCAGCGGTACATCGACTTCCACATGCTGGTGGACCCGGCGATGCCCGTGAAGGATGCGCACACCATCACCGAGCAGGTGGAGGGCCGCATCCGCCGCGAGCTACCCGGCGCGCTGGTGACCATCCACCTGGAGCCTGACGACGGCCGCTACCGCGGTCCGTTTCATACGGCGGCGCCCATGACGGCGAGAAGCGGGGATGATCCCAAGGGCGGCCCTACCTCTGGACCGGCGTGATGGCCCGCAGCGGGCAGTAGCGGGCGCAGAGGCCGCAGCCGTCGCAGAGCGAGCGCTCGATGGCGAAGAGGCCATCGCGAGGGACGACGGCGCGCGTTGGGCAGACGTCGACGCAGGCGGCGCAGCCCATGCAGACGCCCGGCTCGATCACGTAGACGGTAGCGCTCGTGGCGGTGGTGCGGCCAGACATCGAAGGCGGTTCTCCCTTCGCGTTTCGCCCGTTACCGTACCGCGCGCCGCTGCGTTCTGCCATGAGCCGTTCGGCTCCCTTCCTGGGGCATTTGCCAGAGGCTAACCGGGCTGTCCGAGTTCGAGACGGAACCATCCCGCCTGCCCCGGCGCCTCCTCTATCCCTACAGTTATCGACCGCGCGTTGCCTGCCCCCAGCGCCCGCAAACGCTCGGCGAGGCCGCCCGCGAAC
>JBBITS010000185.1:3022-5036 GCA_037440665.1 Chloroflexota bacterium | reverse complement strand
CTTCCGGACGGAAGAACAGAGCGATCTCCTTCTCGGCGTTCTCGACCGAATCCGATCCGTGGACCAGGTTGCGGCCGATCTCGAGGCCGAAGTCGCCCCGGATGGTGCCCGCGCCAGCGTCCATGGGGCTCGTCGCTCCCAGCGTGGCGCGCGTGGCCGCGACGGCGTTCGAGCCCTCGAAGACCGCGGCGACGATGGGACTGGAGATGATGTAGCGCACCAGACTCTCGAAGAACGGCTTGCCCTCGTGGATGGCGTAGTGGCGGCGGGCCAGCGCGTCGTCGACCTGAAGCAGCTTCAGGGCGACGATCTTCAGTCCGCGCCTTTCGAGCCGGGCGACGATCTCCCCAGCAAGGCCGCGTTGCATCCCGTCGGGCTTCACCAGTACCAGCGTGCGTTCCATTGGCTCTCCATGTCTTCCATTCTGCGTCTACGCCGTTTGAGGCCCGATGGCGGGCTCCCGCAAGTATAGGGGCGCCAGCGTCTCAGGGTCATGGGTCCGGCCTTCCTGGAGCCTTCGCCATCCCAGCTCGGCCAGCGTCGCCGGGCGGCGTCCGGCGTTCAGGTGGGGAGCGACGGCGCGGCCGACCGCTTCCAGACGGTCGCGCAGCGGGCCGTCGACGTCGCCGCAGAAGAGCGCGGGTTCGGCCACCGCATCCAGCGTCGCGTCCAGCGCGCTCATGCGCGGCGCGACCGCCTCCACGAGGCCGTCCCTTGTGGGCAGGTACACGGCCCAGGCGACCTCGCTGCGCCCGGCCCGGTGCAGGGGAACGAGCCGGCCGGGAAAGGAGGCGTAGGGGTGGGCTTCGAGTTCCAGCCGGTTGGCGCCTACGAGCGCAATACCCAGCCCGAAGGCCAGTCCCTTCGCCGTCGCGACGCCGACGCGCAGGCCGACGTAGCTGCCGGGCCCGATGTTCACGAAGACGGCCGTCAGGTCGCCCTTCGAGCCTCCGGCGCGGCGCAGCAGTTCGTCGACGGCGGGCATCAGCTCTCGGGCGTGGTCCTGGCGCGCCCGCCACGATAGCTCGGCCAGCAGATGGCCTTCGCGGGAGATGGCGACGCCGCTCAGGTCGCCGGCCGTGTCGATGGAAAGTTCCAGGTGTTCCTCCGGGCCTGATCCTCGCAGGCTGCGGTCATCATGGGAGGCCAGCCCGCGTCGATCAAGGCGCAGCGACTCGATGACCGCGGATGCCCAGATACGGGGAGTCCAGAGGGGCCCTGCCCCTCTGGCGGGGGTCTGGGGGTGTCCCCCAGATCTAAACCACTTTCTGGGCTGGTGGGCGGGCAAGTCGAAGACTCGACTCTGGCGAGAAAGACCCATGTTCTCAAGAGTTGTGGAGCACGCTGCCGGGGTCATCGCGCGGCGGCGCGTCCCATCACGCTCGCCAGCATCTCCTCGTACCGTGCGCCGCGGGCGGTCAGCTCGATGCGCCGCTTAGAGGGCGCGACGCCGTAGTCGAGCCGCACGAGAAGATGCTCCGGTGGCAGTTCGTCCCACGCCCGCTCCGGCCACTCGACCACGAGGACGCCGTCGGATGCTGTCTCCTCCAGCGCCAGGTCGAACACCTCCTGCGGGTCCACCAGACGGAAGAGGTCGGCGTGGTAGAGCTTGACGCGGCCCCGGTACTCGTTGACCAGCATGAAGGAGGAACTCTTGACCGGCGTCTCGACGTTAAGGCCAGCGCCGATGCCCTGCGCGAGGACGGTCTTTCCCGCGCCCAGCTCGCCTTGCAGAAGAACGACGTCGCCCGGCCCGAGCGCTCGCCCGATGCGCTCGCCCAGCCGTCTGGTCTGCGCCGCCGACCGCGAGACGACGACGGCGGGCGTCACGAAGGCTGCCTCGCGAAGTGATCCCAGCCGCCGTCGCGTAGCCGCAACTCCTCGCCGCCGTGCCCAATGACCCGCGCGCGCGGCTCGCCCGTCGTGATCTCGCCGACGACCGTCACCGGGACGTCGACGGCGCGGCGGACGGCGTGCGCGAGGTGACGCTCCTGGGGCAGAACGTCAACAGCTA
>JBBITS010000185.1:0-3012 GCA_037440665.1 Chloroflexota bacterium | reverse complement strand
GTCGATGCGCCTCTGGTCGGCCGTGAACAGCAGCTCGTAGTCCTCGCCGCCGGTGAGGGCAAGCTCGAGGGCGTCGTCAGGGAAGGCGGCCGCCAGGTCGACGGATACAGGTATCTTCTCGGCCCAGAGCGTCGCGCCGTAGCCGCTCATCTCGCAGACGTGGCCCAGGTCCTGAACGAGGCCGTCGCTGACGTCGATGGCGCAGCGCACGCCGGCCTCGATGGCGGCCTGACCTGCCGCCAGACGCGGCTCGGGGCGCTCCTGGGCCCTCAGGAGGCCCGTGTGGGCCTCCCCAGGCGCCGGCGCCCCCGCCAGGACGCGCACGCCGCCGGCAGCGGCCCCCAGATGGCCCGTGACGGCCACCAGGTCGCCGGGACGGGCCTCGCTGCGTCTCAGCAGCAGGGGAGCGCCTCCGGCGACGGTTCTCGCCCAGCCGTTGAGGGCGACGGTCACGACCACGACGGGCGACGAGACGACGTCCCCGCCGCCCACGGCGACGGCGTACGCTTCGGCGCAGTCCGTCAGGCCCTCGTAGAGGTTCAGGATGTCTTCGATTGCCGTGTCAGGAGGCAGGGCCAGCGTCACCAGCGCGTAGCCCGGCGTCCCGCCCATGGCCGCGATGTCGCTGACGTTGACGGCCAGCGCCTTCCAACCGAGGCTTCGCCAGTCGCGAGGATCGGGCGGGAAGTGGACCCCCTGCACCAGGGTGTCGGTGGTCGCGATCTCGAAGCGGCCGCCGGTCTCCCAGACGGCGGCGTCGTCGCCGATACCGGCGACGGGCGCGCCGGTTACGCCCCGCGTCTCGAGCAGCTCCTGCAGCCGCGCGATGAGCCCGAACTCGCCGATGTCGCTAACGTTCATGAAGCGATTATACGGTCAGAGCCTGCGTGGGCGGCGGATCGTGCTATGCTGGTTCGCTCTGGACCGCTGGCAAGGGAGGCGGGCTTGCGGGCCGCGCTCGTCGCCGACATCCACAGCAATCTGCTGGCCTTCGAGGCCGTCCTTGCCGACGCCAAGGCGCGCGGTGGCTTCGACGAGCTGTGGTGTCTGGGCGACGTCGTGGGCTATGGGCCTCGTCCGACCGAGTGCGTCGACCTCCTGCGCTCGCTCCTGGGCCGGACGGTGGCGGGGAACCACGACCTGGCGGCCGCGGGCGGCATGGGCGTCGAGGAGTTCAATGAGGCGGCCGCCGCGGCGGCGCTCTGGACGGCGCGACAGCTCGACGATGAGCGAAGGCGGTGGCTGCTGTCGTTGCCTCAGGCCGAAATCGCCGGCGACTTCACGCTGGTCCACGGCACGCTGCGGGAGCCCGTGTGGGAGTACCTCCTGTCGACGGACCAGGCGGCTGATCAGCTCCGGAGGCAGCAGACGCTGTACAGCGCCGTGGGCCATTCCCACGTCGCGTTCTGCGCCGTGGAGCGCGCCGAAGGCGCTCCCGCCCTCTGGGCGGCGAAGGACGGCGATAGCCTGACGCTGACGGACGCGCGCGTCGTGGTGAACCCCGGCGGTGTCGGCCAGCCTCGTGACGGCGACCCGCGCGCGGCGTACGCTCTGTACGACAGCGAGGCGCGCGCGGTGACGTTCCACCGCGTCGCGTACGACGTCGCGGCCGTGCAGGCGCAGATGCGAGCGGCGGGCCTTCCGCGCTGGCTGAGCGAGCGCCTGGCGGTGGGCCGCTGAGCGGGCGTTGGGAATCAGACAAGGGTGACGACAGGGGGAGAGTAAGGACGGATGGACAAACTACGCGTTCTCATTACGTTTGCACTCGACGAGGCGCTGATCCGCGAGATCGAGGCCGTGGACCCGCGAATCGAGGTCGCCGTGCTCGGCGAGAGCCAGCGGCGTCTGCTGCGCGGCGCGTACCCCAGCCAGGCCGAGGCCGCGGCCGTCCGCGAGGGTGTCGCGGGGGCATTCCGCGAGGCCGATGTCATCTATGGCTTCTGGGGCGCGCAACTTCACGAGGCCTTCACGGGCATGGGCGGCCTCCGGGAGGTCGCGCCTTCGCTCAAGTGGATCCAACTGACGAGCGCGGGGTCCGATCGCCTGCTGGCCAGCGGCTTCGTTGGCAAGGACGTGATCGTCACCACCGCCAGCGGCCTCCACGCCACGCCCATCGGCGAGTACGTGCTGGCCGTGATGCTCATGTTCGCCAAGGGAGCGCCGAAGTTCGTGCGCGCGCAACTACGCCGCGAGTGGCTGCGCTTCATGCCCTCGGAGCTGTACGGCAAGACGGTAGGCATCGTGGGCATGGGCAACATCGGGCGCGAGGTGGCGCGGCTTTCTAAGGCGTTCGGCTGCCGCGTGCTGGGCGTGCGCCGGTCGGCGCGGCTGGGCGACCGCGACGGCGTCGCCGATGAAGTCCTGCCTCCGTCGGAGATGGACCGCGCACTGCGCGAGAGCGACTACGTCGTGCTGGCTACGCCGCTGACGCCGGAGACGCGGGGGCTCATCGGCGAACCGCAACTCCGGATGATGAAGCCGACCGCGGTGCTGGTGAACATCGCGCGCGGGCCGGTGGTGGACGAGCGGGCGCTCGTGCGGGCGCTGCGCGAGGGCTGGATCGGGGGCGCGGCGCTGGACGTCTTTGAGAAGGAGCCGCTGCCTCCAGAAAGCGAGCTGTGGGACCTCGAGAACGTCATCCTCACGCCGCATATCTCCGGCGGCACGGAGATTTACAATCAGCGCGCCGTCGCGATCTTCTCCGACAACCTCCGCCGGTACCTGTCGGGCCAGCCTCTGCGCAACGTCGTGGACCCGGAGCGCGGATACTGAGCTGGAGGTTGGAGGTGGGAAGTGGGACTGCGTCAACATGAAGGCCACCTTTCTAAGGTGGCCTTCCTCGTTGGACCCGCAACGGCCACCCTGATGGTCATTGATGAGATAACTGGCCTGGTTCGGTCGCCTCTCCAGCAGGGTGTTGAAAAGCGGGGGTGCAGAGGGGGCTTCGCCCTCTGCCGGGGGTCTGGGGGTGTCCCCCAGCTTCAACAAATCCGTAGGGTGGGCGGGCACAAC
>JBBITS010000184.1:0-5059 GCA_037440665.1 Chloroflexota bacterium | reverse complement strand
ACCGCCTGTAGGGCGCCGGGCCTGCTGGCGAAGAGAAAAGGCGCCCCGTTCAGGGGCGCCTCGGTTGCTTACCCGACCAGCGCCGCTAGAGAGCGGCCTGGTAGATCGCCTTTAACATGTCCGGGTTCGAGGGCACTGGCGCATGAATGAAGATCACCTGCGACTTCACCGCGTCGTCCACCAGAATGTCGATGTCCCCAGTCTGGACGCCGACCTCGCCCAGCTTCCCGGGGACGCCGATGTCCTTCCGGAGCTGCGCGATGGCTTTGACGGTGTGCTCCGCCGCGTCGGCTGTCGACATGCCGTGGACGTTGAGGTCCATCAGATGCCCGATCTCGCGGATCTTCTCGCCGATGGCCTCGCGGTGGTGGCTGAGGACGGCTGTGAGCAGGATCGCGTTAGCGACCCCGTGCGGTACGTCGCGCCGCCCGCTGACGCAGTGCGACAGGCCGTGAACCTGCCCCAGGCCCACCGCCATCGAGTGCCCGGCGATGTTGGAGGCGTACTGCATCTGCTCGATGCCCTTGCGGCGGTCGGGGCCGTTGACGGCCTCGCGCAGATTCTGGCCGATGGACCTGATGGCGTCGGTGGCGAACATGCGGGTGAAGGGTGTGCGGCCGGGGTTTACGTAGGCCTCGACGGCGTGGGTCAGCGCGTCCATGCCGGTCGCGGCGGTTATCGCCGCCGGCATGCCCGCAACCAGCTCCGGGTCAAGGAAGGCCATGTGCGGCGTGCAGTTGAGCACGAGCAGCTTGTGGTGGGTGGCCGACTCGGTAATGACGGCGGCACCTGAAATCTCCGACCCGGTTCCCGTGGTTGTCGGTACGGCGTAGAACGGGCCGATGGGCTTTGTGGGCATGCCGCCGACGCCCGGCTTAAACAGCCAGTCGGAGGCCTTGCCTTCGTTGGCGAGTACGACCGCCACGCCCTTCGCGGCATCGATGGCGCTGCCGCCGCCCACGGCGCAGATGAGGTCGGCTTTGACCTCCCGCGCGACCCGGACGCCGTCGTCCACCTGCGTGTCGGTCGGGTTCGGGCTCACCTCGTCGAAGACGGTGAAGGCCACGCCGAACTCGCGCAGCGACGCCTCGACCTGATCGACGATGCCCGCCTTGCGGACTCCGGGGTCGGTGACGATGAGGACGCTCTTCGCCCCCTGCTCCTTCGCGCTCTTTCCTAATTCCTTGATGCACCCCGCCCCGTAGATCGTGCGGGTCCTGATGGAGAACTCCGGCATCCTGCGCCTCCTTTGATTGGTGAACGGTGACGACGCCCGGCGCGCGCGGGAAGTCGTGCCGGGCGTGGGTATTGTGCGCGACCTGCTGCCCTGAGGGAAGGGCCTGCCGCCCGGCCGTCACGCCGTTTCCCCAAGCGGCGCGCTCGTGTACGCTACGAACCTGACACGAACTGACTGGGAGTGACACGCGGATGGCTCAGAAACCGGCCGTCAGCCTGGCCGCCGTCCCCGGCCGTCGCCGGGCGACGCTCGATCTGGCGCAGCGGATCGAGGCCGAGGGCTTCAGCGGCATCTACTGCCCCAGCTTCGGCGACGGGCTCGGCCTGTGCGAGGCTCTGGCCTTCGCCACGAAGACCATCACCTTCGGCACGAGCATCGCCAACATCTACACCAGGCACGCTACTGACTACGCGCAGACGGCGTCGCTCATCCACGAACTGAGCGGCGGCCGGTTCGTGTTCGGTGTGGGCGTGAGCCACGGACCCATGCATGCGCGCCTCGGCGTCAAGCCCGGAAAGCCTCTGTCCGACGTCCGGCAGTTCGTCGAGCGGGTGCGCGGCGCTTCGGCGCAGGGCGCGGGCGAGCCTCCGCCCATCGTCCTGGCGACCCTGCGGAAGAAAATGGTGGCGATGGCCGCCGAGATCGCCGACGGCTGCGTCTGGGCCAACGGCGCGCGGTCGCACATGGCGGACTCGCTATCGCTGGTTCCCGAGGACAGGCGCAAGGGCGGCTTCTTCATCGGCGGCATGATCCCCACGTGCGTCGACGATGACCGGGAGGCGGCGGCCGCCGTCATGCGCAAGACGCTGGTGGGGTACGTCATGCTGCCCAACTACCGTAACTACTGGATTGAAGCGGGGTACGAGGAGGAGATGCGCGCCATCGAGCAGGCCATAGCTGCCGGCAACACCGGCGACGTGCAGTCGCTCATGACCGACCGGTGGCTGTCGGACGTCACGCTGTATGGCCCGGCGAAAGAGGTGCGGGAAGGCGTGGAGGCCTGGTATGCCGCCGGCGTGAAGACGCCCATTCTGGTGCCGTCCTCAACCGGGGGTGGACAGATGAAGGCGTTTGAAGAGATGTTCGAGGCGTTCAGCTAGTCGCGCCGCCTGATAGGATGAACCAGCATGGCCGAACCCTACGTCAATGAGATCATGGTCCACGGGATCGTGGTGGGCGTGTTCGCCGAGAACTGCTGGATCATCGGGAACCGGCGGACGCGCGAGGCCATCTGCATCGACCCCGGCGACAGCCCGGACGAGATACTGGCGGTCGCGAAGGACATAGGCGTGGAGATCAAGCTCATCGCCAACTCCCACGCGCATCTGGATCACATCATGGGTGTGCGGGGCGTGCAGTCGGCTACCGGCGCGAAGTTCCTGCTGCACTCCGGCGACCTCGAAATCGCCCGCGGCGCGGCGGAGAGCGCAGCCCGGTGGATGGGTGTCCGCGTCGAGCCGCCTCCAGCCCCCGACGCTCTGATGGCCGACGGCGACGCCGTAGAGGTCGACGGTGTAAGCCTTAAGGTCATCCACACGCCGGGCCACACGCCGGGAAGCGTTTCGTTCTACGGCAGCGGTTTGCTGTTCGCGGGCGACACGCTTTTCCAAGGGTCCATAGGCCGCACGGACCTGCCGGGCGGCGACTACGACCTTGAGATGGCGAGCATCATCGACAGGCTGCTGCAGCTTCCCGACGAGACGATCGTGCTGCCGGGCCACATGAACCAGACCACCATCGGGCACGAGCGCGTGGCCAACGCCTACGTCCAGATGGAGCTGGCGCGGCGGGAGGAAAAGCGGAGGGCAGGAGCGCCATGAGCTTAATCGTCACCCTCGACGGCTCAACGGGAGCGCGGGCGGCTCTGCGGCCGGCGGCCACGCTGGCACGCCGTCTGGGGACGAACCTGGTATTGCTGCACGTGCACCGGCCATCGGCCCGCGTGGCGAACATCTTCGACGAGAACGAGCGGAAGGCCGCCGTCGAGGCTGAGATCGACGCGTGGCGCAAAGAGCTGCGCCGCGAGGCCGATGGCATCGGCGGCGTCGAGGTCGCCACGGACGTGCGGACGCTGGGCGACATGCTGTATCTGACCGACGCCATCGTGGCGGCAATCAGGGACCACGGCGCGGAGTACGTCGTGATGTCCACCCGTGGGGAGAGCGCCATCCGCCACCTGGTGATGGGCAGCGTCACCCTCGACGTCGTGGCGCACAGCCCCGTGCCGGTGGTGCTCGTCCGCCCAGAAGTTCAGTACGACTGAGGGGGCGGTTCCCGCTTGCCCGGCGCTGGCATATACTCGGCGCCGGCGGACCTGAGTGCGGCAGTAACGGTGAGCTGTCAAGAGGAAAGGAGCTTCCACATGGCAGGGCAGATGGTTTCGTTCGCCAGCGACGGCGACGGCTGCGACGGCTACCTGGCGACAGCGTCCTCCGGCAAGGGGCCGGGCGTGGTCGTCATCCAGGAGTGGTGGGGCCTCGTGCCGCACATCATGGACATCTGCGACCGGTTCGCCGGGGAGGGCTTCACGGCGCTGGCGCCTGACCTCTACCACGGCAAGATGGCCAATACGCCCGACGAAGCTGGGAAGTTGATGTCGGCCTTGGATAACGCCCGCGCGGGCCGCGATCTGGCGGGCGCGTTCGATTGCCTGAAGGGCCACGACGCCTGCACGGGGAAGATTGGCACGGTCGGCTACTGCATGGGCGGCGGCTTTTCGCTGTACCTGGCGACATTGAGGCCCGTCGACGCGTGCGTCATCTACTACGGCGTGGTGCCGGGCGGCGTCGACCTCAAGCTGTCGAACCTCGCGGGTCCCGTGCTCGGCCACTATGCGCAGGAGGACGCCTGGGCCAACGAGGCCGCCGCGCGCGACCTGGAGGCAAAGATAAAGGCGGCGGGGCAACCGGGCGAAATCCACATCTACCCGGGCACCAACCACGCGTTCTTCAACGAGACGCGGCCGGAGGTGTACAGGGCCGGCGCCGCGCGCCTATCGTGGGAGCGCACGCTTGCCTTCTACCGGCAGCACTTGGGCTAGCGCCGATCCAACTTGACGGGTACGAATCCGGAGCGCCTACCTGTCAAAGCGAGAGGGCTGTTATGCAGAGTCTCCGCCGCAGGCGGGGACGAAGCATCTCGAAGAGTCGCCTCTGGAGACTGGCGAAACAGTCAGACCGCCTGTAAGTTCCGCCAGATGCTTTGCCCTTCTTCGAAGGACTCAGCATGACACCCCATTTGCTTTGACAAGCTGAGCGTGCTGCACTCATCCCCATCAAGTTGAAAAGAAAAGGGCGCTAGGCACAGAGAAGGAGGCCGCCCAAGAACACGGCGGCCTCCTCTGATCGCCTCACCGGCGACTGCTACTCGAATTCCCAGGTCCCGCCTTCGCGGAAGACGCGGAGGATGCGGCGCGCGACGACCATCCGGTGCACTTCGTCCGGCCCGTCGTAGATGCGAGCGGCGCGGGCTTCGCGGTACATCAGCTCCAGCGGCGTGTCTCCGGAGACGCCTCGCGCGCCGTGTACTTGGATGGCGCGGTCGATGACGTCGTGGAGGATCCTCGCGCCCCAGAACTTGATCAGGGAAATCTCGACGCGCGCCTCGTCGCCCTGGTCGATCTTGTGGGCGGCGTGCATGGTCAGAAGCCGGGCAGCCTGGATTTCGGCCGCCGAGTCGGCGATCCAATTCTGAATCGTCTGCTTGTCCGCCAGCGGGCCGCTGAAGGCGTGCCGCGTGAGCGCGTACCGGCACATGATCTCGAACGCCCGCTGCGATTGGCCGAGCCACCGCATGCAGTGGTGGATGCGTCCCGGTCCCAGG
>JBBITS010000183.1:0-5094 GCA_037440665.1 Chloroflexota bacterium | reverse complement strand
CGGCTTGGTGGTGGGCCTGGCGCTGGGCATGTTCTACGTCGGCCTGTACCCGCAGCACCTGTTTGAAGCCGTCGAGAACGCGACCGCCTTTCTCTTCACATAACACTCGTCGAAGGACAAAACCGCCGCATGATAGTACTGGCGAGGGATGTTGCATTCCGCCGTCGGCGGGATTACGCTAGCCGAAAGTGCCGCAGGAAAGAAGGAATCAGCAAGGGGGTAAACACATGATCAAAAAGCGCCATGGATGGCGCGCCATCCTGTTCGGTGCGCTAACCCTTATGGCACTCGTCGCAGCGGCCGCCTGCGGCGAGGACGAGGAGGAAGAGGAACCCACGGCGACGGCGGGTGCCGGAGAGACGCCGGCGGCCACCGAGCCGCCCGCCGCGGGCGAGCGGATGCAGGGTGGCGAACTCGTCGTGCAGGGCAACGAGTTCGATTCGCTCGACCCGCACTTCTCCAGCTTCGCTCAGGACATCTCACTGCACCGGATGATCTGGCGCGGCCTCTACACTATGGACGCCGACAACGTACCTCAGCCGGCCATGGCAGCCGCCTTGCCCGATATATCCGAGGACGGGTTGACTTACACGATCACCCTCAAGAGCGGGCTCCTATGGTCGGACGGCGAGGCGCTGACGGCCGGGGACTTCGAGTATGGCATCAAGCGCACGTGCAACCCGGACAATGCTGGCGAGTACGAGTACGTTCTGGTGAACATCGTCGGATGTGACGAGCACTTCGCGAATGAGGCCGGCTTCGACCAGGCGATGGAAGATGCCATCGGGGTGAAGGCCGTAGACGATACGACTCTCGAGATCAAGGTAAAGGAACCGCAGCCGACCTTCACGATCATCCTGTCGCTGTGGATGACCTTCCCGGCGCCGAAGCACCTGTTCACGGGCGGGACCAGCGAGCCGTGGCCCACCGACCCGGCGAAGCTGGCGTACAACGGCCCGTACGTCCTGACCGAGTACGTCCAGCAGGACCACGTGACGCTGGCGCCGAATCCCAACTGGTCCGGGGAAGTGAAGCCGACTCTGGACAAGGTGACTATCAGGTTCATCGACGACAACGCGGTGGCCGACGACGCCTACCGGACGGGCGAGTTGCATTTCGCCCGCGTTGACACGACCCAGCTCAAGAGCATTGCTGAGGAACTGTCCAGCGAGTACGTCAAGAGCCTGAAACCGTCCACGCGAGGCCTCGAGATGCAGCTCACGGACCCGACGCTCGCTGACCCTCACGTTCGTCTAGCGCTGGCGCGCGCAATCAACCGCGAGCAGCTCAATGAGGTCGTCGTTCAGGGAGCCAACGAAGCGACGACTAGCTGGATCCCTGAGGTTACTTCCGGCGTTTCGCTCGGGACGTTCGACGACGTTATCGGGTACGACCCGGAGGCGGCGAAGCAGCACCTGGTGGACGCCGGGTACCCCAACGGCGAGGGCTTTCCGACGCTGACCATTCTCGTCGGCGACTCGCCGGCCGCCAGGGCCACAGGCGAGTTCCTGCAGCAGAACTTTAAGGAAGTCCTGAACATCACCACTGAGATCGAGGTCGTCGACTCGAAGACGCGCTCGTCCCGGTTCACCAACCAGCAGTTCCAGCTGTTCCCTGGCGGCTGGATTCAGGACTACCCGGACCCGGAGAACTGGATTCTCGGCCTGTACGACACAGGTGGCACGCTGAACAACTACAACTGCAGCATGCCCGAGATCGACGAGCTGGTGGAGAAGGCGCGCTTCAACACCAACAACGAGGAGCGGCTGCAGCAGTACGCCGAGATCGAAAAGCTGATTGTGGAGAACGTGTGCGGCATCGCGCCGTACTGGCATGAAAACGACCACTACCTGATCAAGCCGGAGGTGGTCGGCATGCGCGAGAACATCTCAGGCCAGGATGCCTTCCAGGCAGGAGACTGGAACGCGGAGGCCTGGGGTCTGGCAGCGGAATAGGCCAACACACTGGTATGATGACGCGCGGGGGTCCGGGAGGAGGACCCCCGCGCTGTTCGCTAGCCAAGCGGGCGTGAGATGTGGGCATACGTTATCCGGCGGATTCTGTGGATGGTCCCTCTGCTATGGGCCGTGGCCACTGTCACCTTCCTGCTGATGCACGCCGTCCCCGGGGGCCCGTTCGATTCAGAAAAGGAAGTGCCACCGGCCGTCCTGAAGAACCTCGAGAGGCGCTACGGCCTGGACAAGCCTCTGTACGAGCAGTACGCCGATTACCTCTGGGGCCTCGTGCGTGGTGATCTGGGTGTCCAGTTCAACAACAACCGCGACGTCGCCGAGGCCATACGGGAGGGCCTGAAGGTCAGCGCCCAGTTGGGTGTGACCGCCTTTGTCTTCGCCACGGTTCTCGGCATGAGCCTGGGCGTGATCTCAGCGCTCAACCGGAACGGACTCTTTGACTACGTGGGCGTGTTCTTCGCGACGGTGGGCGCAGCCTTGCCCAGCTTTATTCTGGCCACTTTTCTGGCCATCGTCTTCGCCGTCGAGCTTGGCTGGTTCGACCGGCTTGGGTGGGAGATGGGGAACTACCGTAAGATGGTCCTTCCCGTTCTCTCTCTAGGGGTCTTCCCCGCCGCCTACATCGCCCGCGTCACACGCGCGAGCATGGTGGAAGTGCTGCAGCAGGACTACGTGCGCACCGCTAGGGCGAAGGGCCTTAGGGAGAGCGCGGTGGTGGTCAGACACGCCCTGAAGAACGCGATGATACCCGTGCTGACGATAATGGGCCCGATCTTCGCGGCGTTGGTAACGGGATCGTTCATCGTCGAGCACGCCTTCCAGATCAACGGCGTGGGACGTCAGTTCGTGCGCGACTATGGCATGATCATGGGCACGACCATCTTCTACGCAGGCTTCGTGGCGGTTGCGAACCTCGCGGTCGACCTGCTCTATTCCTACGTCGATCCAAGGATAAGGTACTGAAGTGGCGGAAGCGCGGGCGCTGCGGCTGGCCGAGGAAACCGAGGTCTTTCTTGCGACCTCCGAACGCGGCCTGTGGTCGGACGCGTTCCGGCGGCTTCGCAAGAACCGCCTGGCTCTTGTGGCCGCCGTCGCGCTGGCGCTGTTCGCCGCGCTCGCCATCGCCGCCAACTACGTCGACGCCGTGCAGCGATACAGCCCTGCGTATCAGGACTATAACGCCCTCCACGAGGGTCCGAGCGCAGCGCACATTTTCGGCACCGACAACCTAGGCCGCGATGGCTGGGCCCGGTTGTGGCAGGGGGCGCTCATCTCCCTCGAGATAGGGCTTGGTGTCCAGGTCTTCGTCCTTGGGATCGGCATCCTCGTTGGCGGGACGGCCGCGTTGACGGGCAGGACGGGCGACAACATCCTGATGCGGTTCACCGACCTGGCGTACGCGTTTCCCGACCTCCTGTTCATCATCCTGATGCGTTCGGTCCTGACCGGGCGTGACTGGCCGATCCTGGGCAATGATCGCATCCAGATCATGGCCGCCATCGGGTTCGTCGCGTGGGTAACGGTGGCGCGGCTCGTGCGGGGCCAGATGCTGTCGCTTCAGGAGCGGGACTTTGTCATCGCGGCGCGGGCACTTGGAGCGAGCCGGGGCCGCATCGTCTTCCAGCACATGCTGCCGAACACTCTGGGTCCGGTTATCGTCGCCATCACCTTCGGCATCCCCGCGGCCATCTTCGCCGAGGCGGTGCTGGGCTACATCGGCTTCGGCCTACCGCCCCCGACGGCTAGCCTCGGCCGTCTCATATCTGACGGCAACACCTATATCCATACGAACATCTGGATCGCCGCGTTTCCGGCGGGCGCCATCGCCCTCCTCATGCTCTGCTTCACCTTCTTGGGCGACGGGCTCAGGGACGCTCTCGATCCGCGAATGCGCTAGCGGCGCCCCCTTTAGGGGATATTGCCATCCGGTTTAAGCTGGATCGCGGGCGGCGGCCGCCCTGATGGCCGCCGATACCATCGTGATCCCGGCCTCCAGCCGGCCGGTGGAGGATGCCATGCGTATCGGAGTGCTTACCGGTGGGGGCGACTGCCCTGGCCTCAACGCCGCCATCCGCGCGGTCGCGCAGCGCGGCTGGGCTCTGGGTGACGACGTCTTCGGCATCAGGCATGGCTGGAAGGGCCTGTTGGGCGATGGTGACGTCTTCGAGCTGACTGTCGACGACATCCGCGGAATCCTCCACGTCGGCGGTACCGTCCTGGGCACGTCGAGAACTAACCCGGCGCGCAGCGATGATGAGATGGCGCAGGTCTTCGCGAACATCGCGCGCCACGACCTCAACGGTCTCGTCGCGATAGGCGGCGACGACACGCTGGGCGTGGCGGCGAAGCTCGCTGCGTCTGGCGCCAAGGTCGTCGGCATTCCCAAGACCATCGACAACGACCTCGTCGGCACGGACGCCTGCATCGGTTTCGACACGGCAACCGCTGTCATCACCGAGGCGCTGGACCGCCTGCACACGACGGCCAGCTCCCATCACCGCGTGATGATCCTCGAGGTCATGGGCCGGGACGTCGGCTGGCTGGCGGTCGTAGGCGGCATGGCCGGCGGTGCCGACTTCATCGCTATTCCGGAGGAACCGGTCTCCATCGACGAGATCTGCGACCACGTGCGGCGGCGCTTCGAGGGCAGGCGCTTCAGCGTCATCGTCGTGGCCGAGGGCGCGCACGTCACGGGTCTGGAGGCCGCTTCCACAGACGGCCGCGACGTCGATCAGTTCGGCCATGTGCGGCTGTCGGAGCGGAACATCGGCCAGCGCGTCGCCGACGAGGTTGAGCGGCGCACGGGCGCCGAGGCGCGGGTCACGGTACTGGGGCACGTCCAGCGCGGCGGCTCGCCCAGCGTCCGCGATCGCGTTATGGCCCTGCGCTTCGGGCTGGCGGCGGTGGACTTCTTGCACGAGGGCACGGTAGGCGTCATGGTGGCGCTCCACGGCCACACCATCGTACCAGTGCCGCTGTCACACGTCCTCGGCAAGACGAGGACCGTCGATCCGGACCTCTACAAGATGGCGCGGGAGTTCTTCATCCCCGCGAGCTTCGCCCGCTTCGGTTAGCCGGCCTTCCTCTCCGTCTCTCGACCAAGCCCTGGCGCTTCGAGAGC
>JBBITS010000182.1:944-5163 GCA_037440665.1 Chloroflexota bacterium | reverse complement strand
CGGGCATGATGCTGGAACTGCAGGGGCAGGGCTGCCACAACGTCAACCTGGTCACGCCGTCCATCTACGTGCCGCAGATAATCAGGGCCGCGCGCCTGGCGGCGCAGCGAGGCCTGCGCGTCCCCTTCGTGTACAACACCAGCTCCTACGACTCGCTGGAGAGCCTGCGGCTGCTGGACGGCATCGTCGACGTCTACATGCCCGACGCCAAGTACGCCGACGATCGCATCGCGGCGATCAAGGAGATGCAGCGGCAGGTGGGCGACCTCGTCATCGGTGCCGACGGACTGGCCGCGCGGGGCGTGCTGGTGCGGCATCTGGTGCTGCCGGGCGGGCTCGCGGGCACGCGCGAGGTGTGCCGATTTCTGGCGCGCGAGGTCTCACTCGACACCTATGTCAACATCATGGGCCAGTACTGGCCCGCGCACCGCGCGGGGCGCTATCCGCCTCTGGACCGCGCCGTCACGCCGGAGGAACTGGCCGAGGCGTGCCGCATTGCCCGCGAGGAGGGCCTGCACCGGTTCCACCAGCGCCAGCCAGCCGCCGCGCGCGACGCACGGCAGGCGCTGTCGACGACCGTTCGATTGGGAGCCGCTCGGGTTTCGAGACGCGCAATGCGCGAGCGCCACGGGATCATTCCCGATGTTCGCGCGGGTTTCTAGCTAGTCGAGCTTGGCAGCCTCGCGGTGGTAACGGCTCACGACGTTCGGATCCGGCGTGAGACCGATCGTTGCCGATTCCTTCCCCGCGTAGGGAAGCAGGCTTAGGACATAGCGGATGCTCTCGAGCCGCGCCCTCTTCTTGTCGTTGGCCTTGACAATGATCCACGGGCTGAACGACGTGTGGGTCCGGCTGAGCATCTCCTCTTTGTAGCGCGTGTAGGTGTCCCACATGTCCTGGGCCTTGTCGTCAATGGGACTGAGCTTCCATTGCTTGAGTGGATTGACCTTCCGGGCTTCGAAGCGGCGCAACTGCTCTTCCTTGGAGATGGAGAACCAGAACTTCACGATGGTGATGCCGTCCTCGTACAGCATGTGCTCGTACTCTGGCACCTGCTGCATGAAGCGCTGGTACTGCTCACCGGTGCAGAAACCGTTGACGGGCTCGACTACAGCGCGGTTGTACCAGCTCCGGTCGAAGAAGACGATCTCACCGGCGTTGGGGAGCTGACGCGAGTAGCGTTGGAAGTACCACTGACCGCGCTCCTGCTCGGTCGGGGCGGGAAGCGCCACGACGCGCATGGCCCTCGGGTTGAGGTGCTCGGTGAAGCGGCGGATAGTGCCGCCTTTGCCGGCGGCGTCGCGACCCTCGAACACTATGGCGAGGCGGCGTCCCTTCGCCTGCACCCAGCGCTGTAGCTTGACCAGCTCGACCTGCAGCGCCTCGAGTTCTTCTTCGTACCGCAGTCTCTCCATGACCGCCCCGAGGCGGATTCGCCGGCTGCGCAGCAGCTCGATCATGCCCGCGCGCGTGTTGACGCGGCGGAGGTCGTCGGGAGTTATCAAGATGGACGGCGAGGAGGTATCGGCGCTCTGCAGAGGTGCGGCCTCCGCCGCCACGCGGCCGTCGCTGGAAGCGGGAGAGACGAAGGTGGGGGCTGCCAGCCGGCGCTCGCCCGCTCGCGGCCCGCCCCGGCGCCGGGGGCTGATGCGCCTTGCGCCGTCGAGGCGTGAGTTATCGCCGCCAGCGGCGGGTGTCGCGGAAGCCGCAGGTTCGCGGATGCGTTCGGGCCGAGCCAGGGTCACGGCGCCTCCTGCCGGTTTGTTGGGTATCGGCCTCAGCCCTAGGCCGCGCGGCCTGGGGGAATCCCTGCTTTAGCAGCGAGTATTCCCGCCATCGCGCTCCGGGCTGGGCCTGGTCGCGCCGGCGCGACCGCGGACCGTGCGCTATCATCGGCGCATGGCGCGAGGACAGGTCGAGACCGAGGCGAAATGGCGGCTTGACGAACGCGGGCACGACCGTCTGAGGTTGGCACTGCGCCGCCTGGGCGCTACCCGCACCGGCGCTGTCCGCGAGGCCAACATGCTCTTCGATTCACCGGGTGAGCCACTGAGGCTTAGCGGGCGGGTGCTCAGGCTGAGGTGGCTGGACGATGGCCAGGGCACGCTCACGTTCAAGGGCCCGGCGAAGCACAGCCGCGGCATCAAGACGCGGGCGGAATCGGAGCTTCACATTGGTGATCGAGAGGCGGCGATCCGCATCCTGAACGGCCTTGGTTTTGGCGTCTCCCTCGAGTACGAGAAGACGCGGGAGTCGTGGGACCTTGACGGAGTGGCGATCGCGCTCGACTCGCTCGAGTTCGGCGAATACGTGGAGATCGAGGGCGCCAGAGACGAAATCCAGCGCGTCGCCCGGCTCCTCGATCTGGACCTGGCGAGAGCCGAGCGCCGGGGATATCCGAGTCTCGCGCGGAACTACCGCGCCCCGCAACGCGACGCCTGAGGGCGACCTGCGAGCCGTGTCCTACTCCGACAGCTCTGCTCCGTCGATCTCAACCTCGACAGGCGACTGGCCGCTGACCTCGACGGTCTGCGTCCATTCCTTCGACGGCTGCTGGGCAGGAGGAGCGTAGACGCCGGCCGTGATGGTGTAGACGCCATCTGGGAACACCGTCTCCGCGGTCGAATCGGCGCACGGGTCGTCTCCCTCCGGCACGTCGGTCAGCGTTGTCGCCAGAGCAGAGAAGTCGCCCGACGTGATGCGGATGCAGGCGCGGGCCATTGGGCCGCCGCCCTCGGCGGAGGCGAAGACCAGCAGAACCTTGTTCTCCTGACCCGTGATGGCGCTGGAGCTGACGGTGATGGTGGCAGGCTGCGGCGGCGCGGGCGATTCGCCTGCCTCCGTGCCATTGTCGCCGTCGCCGCCGCAGGCGGCTGCGGCGGCCAGCGTCAGCGCGAGGGCAGGCAGCAGGGGCAGGGCGCAGAAGATCGGAGCGCGTCTGTTTCGGCGGGGCGTCACGGTAGCGACCATCCTTTCTCTTGACGGGGGCAGCAGAACTCAGTTGGTCATGCCGCGCTCTTGAAAGAGGGCCGTGGCCGACCACGCGCGATTGTAGCAGAGACGGGGCGCTGGGTTGGGGAGCGGTGGTTGCCGTCGCCGCTGCCGGCCGGGCGAGCGAGACCTACCGGGCGCCGACGCCCCAGACGAGCAGCAAGCCCAGCGCATAGCCGACGAGTATGATCGCCGCTGCCGGATCCAAGGGAAAACGCCTCCGCTCCGCGCGCAGCACCATGCCCGTAAGGCCTACCACCATCAGTAGCATCGCAACGATCGCAGCGACGGCATTGCTGACGTCCACGCTCTCTAGCAGGGGTGCCTCGGTGTGGATAGCATCGAGCCACACCAGGATCGTCATGTTGAAGGCGTTGCTCCCGTACAGGTTCCCGACTGCCAGGTCGAGCGCGCCCAGGCGGACCGCCGCGACGGTCGTCGCCAGTTCCGGGAGCGACGTGGCCAGCGCGAGGCCAAGGACGCCGACGAATGTCTCCTCTAGCCCGGTGATTTCGCTGATGCGCTCTGCGCTCCAGATCAGAGTCGGCGCGGCGATGAAGATCAGCGCGGCGCCCGCCGCGAACATGGCGGCCGCTCGTGGCAGCGACGGCAGTTGCCCGGGTGTCTCTTCCGTTGGTCCTACGGCCTCGCGATACGCGGGAAACAGATAGAGACCAAGAACTGCCGCGACAAACAGTGTCACGCTGCCATAGCTGAAGGCCCCGGCGATGCTGGCGTCCAGGCGGGCGACGATGAACAGGGCCGCGAGCCCAGTCAGCACAATGGCGACCGACGCCGTCAGGAGGATTCCGAGCGCTTCCCGCTGGATCAGCCGCGCCCGGCGAAACAGCAGGGCCAGCACTGCCAGCACGGCCATGTTGGCCATGTTGCTGCCGAAAAGGTCGCCGGTCGCCAACTCCGGCGAGTCGCGCAGCACGGCCGTGGTGTCCGTGGTGATCACGGGGAGCGACGTTGCCGTGGCGACCAGCAGGGCGCCCGCCCACACGTGGCCGATGGCCGTCCGCTCGGCGATGGCGGCGGCGCTCCGCGCCAACGCTGAGCCTGCCACGAAGACGGCCGCGGCGGACAACAGGAAGATGAGCCATACCATGCCCGCGCGATTGTAGCAGAGACGAGATCGTGGGTTGGCGGGTCTACGTCCGCCTGGGGCCGCTACGGGGCGTGGTCTGGGAGTTGCTGGAGCGGGAGACGAGACTCGGACTCGCGG
>JBBITS010000182.1:0-911 GCA_037440665.1 Chloroflexota bacterium | reverse complement strand
CCCATCAGCCCAATCCGAATCTGACGACAACACACCTGCGAGGCGAGGCAGGTGCTCGTCAGGTCTGCAACTCACGCCGATGTAGCACAACTGGCGCCAACTGACGCGAACTTCAGTCCCAACTGCCGGGCTGCATTCCCACCGACCATCGGACTACGAGTAAGCCATCCGAAGATCGTGGTTCTCACCGGCCACCGGACCTGTAATACATCGAGTCGCGCGCCAGTGGGAGCGCCTCACTCGTACTGAATTTCAAGCGGACGAGCGTACAGCGGATCTTCCTGCCGCATGAGTTCTTGCGCGACGAGGTCAACAAGCCTCTCGACATCTGTCTGGCGTTCGTCGAACGTGATCACCACTGTGGCCGGATCCCTGTCGAGATATCTCTCCACCGAGACAATCCCTTGGGCTCTGGAGATCGCATCGACCACGGAGGCTGCGCAATAGGTATCGTCACAGCGTAGGCTCTTCGCGCGAAACTCCAGCCGCCCGTCATCCAGCCTCTCCACTTCGAGCACGTGGTCGCGGGCGACGGTGGTGACGAGGCGCAGCGGACCGAACCGATCGTTGGGTTGATCGGTTCCCCTGGTGGCGGACGCCAGGTACTCGCGGAGCGCCTCCTTGGTAGCTGCCCGACGTAGACGGCGCGAATGATGCCATCGCTATCGATGAAGACGCTCTGTGGCATACCGCGGACGCCGTAGGTGTCGGCGACAACGAGCGTCGGGTCCATGCCCACGCGCAGGCTTGAGGCATCCAGCGAGTCGAGGAAGTTACGCGCGGTGGAGGCGTCCTCGCCGACGTTGATGGCGAGGACGCTGAGGCGCTCTGGGCCAAGCTCCGCCTGCAGGTCTCTCAGGTCGGGCAGTTCGGCGACGCTCATGGCGCGACGATACCTCGGGAGTGCAGAG
>JBBITS010000181.1:4957-5164 GCA_037440665.1 Chloroflexota bacterium | reverse complement strand
GTGACTCGCGGCAGGCACGACTTCTAGAACAAGTAGCCTAGACCCTTGTCTATGGGAGAGATCTTAGCCCGCCCGCAGGACCAGCCGCCCGCCCTCGCGGCTCAGACGGGGCGCGACGTCCATGACGTCGGCTTGCGACGCCAGTGTCAGGTCGTCGCGAAAGCCCAGCGCCTCCAGATGACGCCCGTGGGCCGCGTCGCGGAAGGC
>JBBITS010000181.1:0-4924 GCA_037440665.1 Chloroflexota bacterium | reverse complement strand
ACAGCCGCAGCGCCGCCATCGCCTCGTCGGTCGCCTCGACGCCTTCGGTCAGCGCAAGCTCGACGTACGATCCGGCCACCGCCACGTCCTCCAGCGCCAGGCGCGTCCCGCGCTCCGTACCCGCGCAGACGGCGGCGACGCCGTCCGGTCCTTCCGCCAGCGCCGCCCGAAGGACGGCCGCGCGGTTCACGAGGGCACCCGCCAGGACGGTGCGGCCGTCTGCTATCGCGCGGAGCGCCCGGGTGCCGTTGGCCGTAGCCAGGACGAGCGTCCGGCCGCGCAGCATGGTCCGCTGCCACTCGACGGGCGAGTTGCCGAGGTCGAAGCCCTTCGGCCGCCGGGAGTCCGACTCGCCGCAGAACTGCTGATAGCCGACGCTCCGACCGGCGTAGGCCGGAGGAAGCCCGTGATCTCGACCCGCCCATCGCGCCGGACGGCGATCCGGAGCCGGAGCTTCTCCATCAAGGTGGCCAGCCTGTAGCTGGCGCGATGGCCGTCCTGCCTCTCGGTGGCGTAGTCCACGTCGTAGGTCAGCACGTCCTCTTCGCCCAGGTCGATCTTGAACCCGTCCGCCAGGGCCGCTTCGATGCCCTCCAGCGAGTTCTCCACGAACTCAAGCTCGCGCTGCACGTCGGTCAGATCGCGGCGGCGAGACCGCCTCGGACTTGAGCAGGAAGGCTCCCTGGAGCACCACGGTCTCGCGCTCCTGTTCGATGTCGGCGACCTCCCGCTCGTAGCGTTCCTGCGATAGGCGGCCCCGCCGGACATCCACCGTCAGATCATCGATCAGGGTCTGCAGCCTGGCGATCTCGTCGTCTGTGGGTTGCAGCCGCGCGGCGAGCGTGGCCCGCCTTCCCTCCAGATCGGCGACGTACTCGGCCACGGCCTTCCGCTGGGCGGCGGGGTCGTTGACCAGCCCGACCAGCGCCTCGGCCACCAGCCGTTCGATCTCGTCGGCGACCAGCGGAGGGCACTCGCAGGGCGGCGCGCCTGGTCGCCGGTTCCGCGTCTGGCGGCCTCGGCAGCGGTAGACCCGCCGACCCGTGTGACCATCCGGCTTGCAGAGGTACACGCGTTCGCAGGCTTCCGACCAGACCAATCCCTGCAACGGCCAGTCGAACCGGTGCCGACCACCGGCGTAGTTCCGTCGCTTGATCATGAGAGTCTGCAGAGCCTCCCAGCGCTCCTTGTCGATCAGCGCAGGCACTTGGACGGCGATGGCTTCGACTCGGCGGGTCTTCGGGTTCTTCGTCGGTCGGCGGCTGCCGTACGAGTATTCGCCGTGCAGAGCCGGATTGCGGAGGATCGATAGCACAGTTGAGCCAGACCACTTCGGCGTGCGGCGCGGGTGCTTCTTCCACTGGGGCATCACCTGGCTGGGAGTCGGCGCGCCTTCCTCGTTCAGGGTGTTGGCGATGATCTCGCTGCCCTTGCCGCCCTCGTACATCTCCACGATCCGCAGCGCGGTCGCGGCGTGCTCGTCGCGCAGTTCGAAGCGGCCTGGCTCCTCGATGCCGCCGCCCTCGGCCTTCACCGGACGTATCCACCTGATCCAGAACGGCAGCGCGCCGCCTACGAACTCGCCCTGGCGGGCGTGGCCCTCGCGCCCGCCCTTCATCCGCTCGATCAGGCGAGCGTAGTCGGCGGCGCTCTGCGACCCTGCAACTGCTGTCAGCACCGTCCTGTATGGGCCGCTGTCACGCGGCGGTTCGTTCTCGGCGAACCGGATTCCATCGCCGTGCTCGTCGGCCTTCGCCATCCAGTAGACGAAGTCGGCACCGTCGAGGGCGGCGCAGAACCGCGACGGCTCCCAGAAGATCAGGGCGTCGACGTCACCGGCCACCAGGCGATCCCAGGCCGACCAGAAGACCGGCCGACCCTCGCGGTGGAGCGGGTCGAGTTCGTCAGCGCGGGAGACGGTCTCATGAAGAACGTCGCCAGCGCCGAGGTAGTATCCCTCGCGAGTGGCCCACGCGCGAATCCTCTTCTCCTGCTCCGCGCCGGATACGCGGTCGGCTGCAGTCTGCCGCTTGGTGCTGAGGCGGACGATCCCGACTGCCTTCTTCACTTCGATCCCTCCTCCTACAGGATCGGTGGCTGCGGGCGGGGCGTGTAGCGCGGGCCACCGGCGCACCATGTAGCCGTATCCGGCCCCGCCTTCGCCAGCGGCCTCCGGCCCCGCCTGGGGCGGCGGATCGGATTTAGCAAAGAGTTAGCAACTTCGGCCCGCAAAGGCCTCCCGAAGTCGGCCCTCCATCCGCATTGATTGTTGACCGGCGAGGCCCGCGCGGGCGGGCCGCCTTAAGCGAGAGGAGGGCCAGATGGCCACGAAGGACAAGACGGATCAGAAGGAGGAGCGAGGGGAGTCGCTGACGGGCACGACGCCAAAGCTCGCCGACCTCAAGGTCGGCACCGTGCTCCACGCGAAGTTCAAGGGCAAGGAGCACACCGGCACGGTGGTGGATCAGGACGGCATCCACCTGCTGAAGGTCGCGGGCAAGGTCTACCGCTCGCTCTCGATGGCGGGCCAGGCGATCACGCAGAAGGCGTGTCGCGGCGGTGTGTTCTGGGGCCTGCTCCCGCGACCGGACTACCGCGCGGCGGCGGGAGCGTCGCCCGCTCCGAAGAAGCCGACGCCGAAGCGGTCGGCCCGCGCGAAGTCCAAGCCGACGAAGCGCACTCGGCGCGCCGGTCGGAAGGCGGCCAAGTGATGGCGGCCCGTTGGGGAACCCCGTGCGGTACCTGCGGTCTCGACCAGGCGATGTGCCTCGGTCACCAGCCGCCGCGCCGCGCGCGCCGCTGTCCAGTGATCGTGGTCAACGTCGCCACCGGCCAGGTCGACGCCTGCGACGAAGTCGCCGACCACAACGTCGACCTGCGTGGCCGCCGGTACGTGGTCGCCGAGGGCGGCGGGCTGGCCTGCCTGCAGCACGCGATGCTGATCGCCGACCTGCTGAACGGGCGGCCCGCCTCGACCCGCAGGGCCGCGTGATCGGCAACGAGGCAGAACGGACAGAGGGGCAACCAGATCGGCTGCCCCTCGTCCACTACCGAAGGGAGGGAAGAGGTGACAACTCAGAGTAGCTTGAAGATCGACGACCGAGTGATCGCTGGGCCATCCGTTCTCCGGCCCCGCGACGTCGAACGTCTGCTGGCCCAGCCGGATGCGCGCCGGTGGAGGGGCCGCCGCGACCGCGCGCTGCTCAGCGTCATGGTGCTCGGCGGTCTCCGCGTCGGCGAAGCCGTCCGCCTGACCCGTGACAACGTCGAGACCGCGCGCGGCGGGGTGATCCGGCTGACGTTCACCGGCGCGAAGTCCGGCGCACGGCGGACGGTCACGCTGCCGCCGACGGCTGCGAAGACCCTCCGGTCGTGGCTGGCCGATCCCAGGTGCGGTCGATGGTGGCTGTTCGCCGGTCGGCGTGGCGATCACCTGTCCGTCCGCGCGGCCCAGGACGTGGTCGACGGAGCAGGGCGGTCGGGGCTAGGCCGCCACGTCAGGGCGCATGCGCTCCGGCACACCTGCGGCTCGATGATCGCGCGGGCCACCAGCGATATCCGCAAGGCGCAGGTGGTCTTGGGCCACGCCGACATCCGAACCACCGCGCGGTTCTACTCGGCCTACACCGTCCGCGATGCCGACGACGCAGCAGCGGCCCTGGAGGGCGTGCTGCATCCGTCAGGCGGTCAGCCGAGGGTGCGACGGTCGGCCTAGCACGACAACGCGCCCCGATCCCGAACGGGCCGCCTGCGGGCGGCCTGTCCGGTTACCCCGCTGGTTGCCCGATCCAGGCCCTGAACGCGCACAGCGCGGCCACGTGGCCGCACGGTGGGGCGGTTACCGAGCGGTCTGGGCCGGAGGGCGGCCTCTGCGTCGCTCGCGGGCGCGCCGATGGCCGGAGGTTGGATCACGCCAACGGTCGGCCCAGCACGCGGAGCAGATCGCGCTTCTCACGGTGCCCAGCGTCCGCGACCGCTGTATCGGGAACGACTGAGCGGTCTTGGTGAGGCCGCACAGAGGGCAGACGCGAGGCGGTTCACGCACCGGCCTTCTCCTTCTCGCGCTCGTACTGGCGCGCCCGCTCTCGCGCCTTCCGGTGCATCCGCACATCGGCGCAGCGTGGCCCGCACGCCACTTGGCTGCGACGACCTGGTCTGAAGGTCTCGCCACACTCGCAGCACCGCCGATCTGTGACCGGCGGCGGTGGCGGGGCCGGTGCACGGTGCCGCCGCGTGGGGCGTGGCGGCGGGCTGCTCGGCTCGTCCTGCGGCTCGCGGGCAGCACCGTGCCATCGGAGACCTCCGACGGATAGCGAGTATGCCCGCGCCGTCTCCTGCTCCTGCGACTCCGGCTCCTGCGGCTCGTCGGCAGTGACAGCGCCGTGCTCAGCCAGCGCGCCCGCACCGATCTCCGCCTGTTCGCAGGGGCCTTCCGGCTCGCACGTGGACAGCCAAGTGATCACGCCTGGCCGGTCGGGGCGTGGGCGCGGGCCGATGGCGCATGAGCAGCCACAACTCCACCTGACCGGCGGCTGGAACGCAGGCGGGCGCGGCATCGGTCGACCTACCTGCTGAAGAGCTGTCGCATCAACTCCTGCTGGCGACGGTCGCCGACGGCGGCCGGTGCAGCCAGCGGAGGCGGGGCCGCCGGGGCCAGCGGAGCAGCCAGGGCGGCCGATGGGTCGACGCTCTCGCCGTATCAGTATGCCAAGCGGATCGAGAAGACGTTGGACGAAGTCGTCCGCCCCATGCTCTCCCGCGACGGCGGCGCCATCGAAGTGATCGACATCAAGGACAATTTGGTGTTCTGCCGGCTGGAGGGCGCGTGCGCAGGCTGCGCGGCCGCCGGGCAGACGCTCAAGCTCACCGTCGAACAGACACTCAAAGACCTGGTGGACGAGCGAATCCGCGTCGTGCCGATCTG
>JBBITS010000180.1:0-5171 GCA_037440665.1 Chloroflexota bacterium | reverse complement strand
CGTGGAGCGTGGAACCAGCTTGCGGGTAACGAGATCATCGGGCGACGAGAAGGGCCCGTCGGCCTCACGGCTCTCGATGATCCTCTGGGCGTACACCTCGCCGATGCCGGGCAGCGCCTCGAGCTGGCCTGCTGTGGCCGTGTTCAGGTCGACGGGCGCAGTCAGGCCCGCTGCTTCTTCGATGGGCGCGGGCAGCGGCTGGCCCACACGAGGCACCGTTACCTGGTCCTCGTCGCGCAGACGCCGGGCCAGGTTCACGCGCTCGAGGTCGGCATCAGCGGCGGGCCCGCCGGCTGCCGCGAGCGCCTGCTCCACCCTATCGCCATCGTGCAACACGTAGACGCCCGGCGACGCGACGGCGCCGGCAACGTACACGGCGATCTCGCGCCCCGTGCCCGGCAGTTCGCCCGCACGGACGTCGATGGGTTCCGCGCTGTCCCTGCCGAGCCACCAGCCTACGCCGCTGGCGACGAGCAGGCCGGCGGCAAGCGTGGCCGCTGCGCCGAATAGCGCCCATCGCACCGCTTCCATGCGGTTCACGTCTGGCTTCCCTACCCTTCGCGTACGAGTATGCCCGGAGGCAGCATCTTCCTACGACGGATGAGCGCTGAATGTCAAGAGGGCGTCGCGTCGGAGAGGCCGGATGACCGCGTTCATTCGGGTTCGATTGCTATATACTGCGCCTGCCCGCCGCCTGGCGTGCACGATCAACGCTGGGAGTGCCTTTGTGCGCGGTCGCGACCTTCTTTCCATCGGGGACCTTAGCCCCGATGAGCTTCGCCTGATCCTCGACACCGCCGTGCGGCTGAAGCGAGAGGATAGGTCGCGGCTGCTCGCCGGGCGGACGCTGGCTCTCGTCTTCGAAAAGCCCTCGCTGCGCACTCGCGTGAGCTTCGAGGTCGCCATGCGCCAGCTCGGCGGCGACTCCATCTATCTGTCACAGTCAGAGGTCGGCCTCGGCCAGCGCGAGCCCGTGACCGACGTCGCGCGCGTACTCAGCCGCTACGTCGACGTTATCGCGGCGCGGACGTACTCACATCAGACGGTCGTGGAACTGGCTAGGCACGCGTCCGTTCCCGTCATCAACGCCCTTTCGGACGAGGAGCACCCCTGCCAGGCGCTGGCCGACCTGTTGACCATCTACGAGAAGAAGGGCAACCTGCGCGGCGTGCGTCTGGCATACGTGGGCGACGGCTTCAACGTCGCGACGTCGCTGGCGATGGCCGCGGCCACGGCCGGCATGAGTATGACCATCGCGACGCCCGAGGGCTATGAAATCAATGATCCGATGATGCGCCACATCCGCTTTCTCGGCGAGAAGACAGGCGCATGCATCGACACCTGCGCCGATCCGCTGGAGGCCGTAGCGGGAGCGGACGTCGTATACACCGACGTCTGGACCAGCATGGGGCAGGAGGACACCCACCACCAGCGCATGGAGGCGTTCGCCGGCTACACCGTCACCAACGCCATGCTGGCACGCGCGAAGCCCGGCGCCATCTTCATGCACGACCTCCCGGCCCACCGCGGCGAGGAAGTGGCCGACGAAGTGATTGAGGGTCCGCAGTCGGTCGTGTTCGATCAGGCCGAGAACCGCCTGCACGCACAGAAAGCGGTGCTGGCGCTGACACTGGCCGAAGGCGGCGCGTAGAACGCCGTCACAGCGACAGGGCAACGATGTCCGAATTCGTGGACTTCTTTCGCGATAACTTCGAGCAGTTCGACGCGACCGCCGCCGTCGACGTGCTCGTCGTCGCCGCCGCCCTCTACTGGCTGCTGCTGCTCTTGCGCGGCACGACGGCGATGACCCTTCTGCGCGGCGGAGCGATCCTGCTCCTCGTGACGGTCATCCTCGCGCGCACGTTCGACCTGCGGGTGCTCAACTTCATCATCCGGAACTCGGTAGCGGGAATCCTGATCGCCGTGGTCGTCGTTTTCCAGCCGGAGATCAGGCGCGCACTGGAGCGCGTCGGGCGAACCGGCCTGCTGGTAGGAAGGCACGTAAACCCGGAGATGATCGACGCTCTGGCCAGAGCCGCCTTCGACCTGTCGCGGCAGCGGCATGGAGCCCTTATCGTCATCGAGCGCGACACGGGCCTTCAGGACTACATCGACACGGGCGTGGTGATCGACGCGGCCGTGACGCCGGAGCTGCTGGAAGGGCTGTTCTATCCCAACTCGCCGCTCCACGACGGCGCAACCATCCTGCGCAACGACCGCGTGGTCGCGGCCGCCTGCACGCTGCCGCTTTCCGAGAACAAGCTGCCCGAGGAACTGGGCACGCGGCACCGCGCGGGCGTCGGCGTCACCGATCGAACCGACGCCATCGCCATCATCGTCTCCGAGCAGACGGGGCGCGTCTCTCTGGCCGCCGACGGGCGGCTGTACCACCGCGCGCAGGACGAGAACGATCTGCGCGATGCGATGATGCGCCTGCTGCGCGGTAGGAACGGAGCAGGATGAGCCGACAACCTCGAAGCAGCGGCCGGTGGGCGACGGCCGCGGGGCAGGCCGTGCGCTACCTCACGCTCGGCGTCGCCATGTCTGTCATCCGCAACTGGACGCTGGCGCTGTTGTCGCTCGTCCTGTCCGTAAGCTTATGGCTGTACGTCACCGAGGCGGAGAACCCTGTCAAAGTCGACACCTTCCCCGGACTGATTCCCGTCGAAGTCGTGAACGTGCCGTCGAACCTGGCCGTCGCCGCCATCTCCGAGACGCAGGTCTCGGTTCGCATCGAAGCGCCTGAAGACGTCTGGGACAGGCTGTCCATCGACGATTTCCGCGCCCGCGTCGACCTCTCCGGCGTGACGACGCGCGAGGTCAGCGCCAAGGTTAACGTCACCACCAGCCATCGGGACGTCGACGTCATCGAGCCGGCGCCCCGCGAGATCGCCGTTACGCTGGAGCCGATGACCAGCCGCGTCGTCCCGGTGCAGGTAGACCTCGTGGGCAGCCCTCCCGTCGGCTTCGAGGTCGCCGCCACCGAACCGTCGCGCATTGAGGCGCGCCTGATCGGTCCGGAAACGCTGGTCAACCAAGTGCAGGCAGTGTGCGCCGAGGTGAACCTCTCCACCGGCGTGAAGGTGTCGTTCACGCAGACGGTGATCCTGAAGGCGAAGGACAAGCGCTGCGGCGACATCCAGGGTGTGTCCATCGACCCGGAAGACGTGCGGGTGAGCGTCGAAATGCAGCAGATCGTCTTCTCGGCCGGCTTCATCGTCGCGCCGGCGATCAGAGGCGCGCCGGCCGCCGGGTTCCAGATCGCCTCCGTGACCGTTGAGCCAGCGCTGGTGCGCGTGAGCGGCCCCGTCGAGGTCCTGCAGAGCATAGACGCCGTCAGTGGAATACCGACCGAGGAGGTCAGCGTCGACGGCGCAACCGCGGGCACGCTGGTCCGTACGGTCGCTCTCACCATTCCCGAGGGCGCCACGGTAGAGGGAGCCTCGGAGGTGACGGTGCGCGTCAACATCGTCGCTTCGACCGGCCAGCGGGTGTTCGAGGTGGCGCCCCAGCTCCGCAACGTCCCACAGGGCCTCGCGGCCACGCTGGCCACCACCGTTGTCCGCATCACGCTGCAGGGCCAGGTGAGCCTGCTGGACACGCTGACGCCTTCCGACGTCCTGATCTACGCCGACCTGACCGGCCTCAAGGAAGGGCTTCATCTCGTGGAGCTGCGCGTGCAGGCGCCGGCCGGGACGGCGCTCGTCTCCATCGATCCGCCCGCCGCCGGCGTCGCGCTGGCGCCGCCATGAGGAAGACCGCCGCCGTCCGCAAGCGGAGCGGCCGCCGTACGCCCGCGGTGAGCGCCCAACTGCCCGTCGTGGCCATCGTTGGCCGGCCCAACGTCGGCAAGTCGGCCCTCTTCAATCGCATCGCAGGCGAGCGCGTGGCGCTGGTTGAGGACATTCCCGGCACTACCCGCGACCGCGTGTACGCCGACGCTGAATGGCGTGGGCGGCGCTTCCGCCTGGTGGATACCGGCGGACTGGAGGAAGGCGGGACGTTCTCGCAGCTCGTCCGGAGGCAGGTAGAGGCCGCCCTCGGCGAGGCTGCGATCATCCTGTTCGTGGTCGACGGGCGCGAGGGTGTGACCGCCGCCGACCTCGACGTGGCCGACATCCTGCGGCGATCGGAGAAGCCCGTCCTGCTGCTGGCCAACAAGATCGAGAACGTCGAGCGCGAGGAGGCCGTAACCCAGTTCTACGAGCTGGCGTCCGGCGAGCCGATGCCGGTCAGCGCGATCCACGGCCACGGCGTCGCCGACGTGCTCGACATCGTCGTCGCCTCGCTGCCGCCCGAGGGCGAAGGCGAGGCTGGGGAAGAGACAGACGTCGTCCGGATAGCCATCGTCGGGCGGCCCAACGTCGGCAAGTCGATGCTCCTGAACGCCATCCTGGGCGAGGAGCGCGTCATCGTCAGCGAGATACCCGGCACGACGCGCGACGCCGTGGACACTCCGTTCCTGTTCGAGGGCCACCCTGTGGTGCTGATAGACACAGCGGGGCTGCGCCGCCGGGGCCGCATTGAGCGCGGGATCGAGCGTCACTCCACGCTGCGCGCGCAACGCGCGCTGGAGCGCGCCGATGTCGCTTTCGTGGTGTACGACCTGTCGGAAGGCCTGGCCGCGCAGGACGCCCACATCGTCGGCTATGCGGCAGAGGCCTTCAACGGACTGGTCGTCGTCGCCAACAAGTGGGACCTGGTCAGGGACCGCGAAGGCGTGACGCGGGAAACCATCGCGCGTCAAGCGCGGCAGCGGTTACGCTTCGTGCCGTGGGCGTCGCTGGCCATCGTCTCGGCGAAAGAAGGAACCGGTGTGCGCGACCTGCTGCGCGAGGCCGTCCGCATCCACGAGGCCCGTCAGAGACGGGTCGAGACCGGCCGTCTGAACACCGTCGTGCGCCGCGCCGTGGCCGAGCGGCCGCCCGCGCCGGTCAAAGGCAAGCAACTGAAGGTGTTGTACGTGACGCAGCCCGGCGTCGCGCCGCCGGCCTTCGTCTTCTTCGTGAACGAACCGGCGGCCGCCCACTTCAGTTACCGCCGCTACCTCGAGCGCGTCATCCGCGACGCCTTCGGTTTCGATGGCACGGCGATTCAGTTGGTCTTCCGGGGACGCCAGACAGCGCCGGAAGAAAAGGAGACGTAAGCGATGTGGGACTACGTCGTAGCGG
>JBBITS010000179.1:0-5196 GCA_037440665.1 Chloroflexota bacterium | reverse complement strand
CCGCCTTCAGGACCAGGTCCCGCCCGAGCCGTTTCCAGTCATCAAGGCCACCGTGGAGCGAGAGTTGGGCCAGAAGCTGGGTCAGGTGTTCGCCGATTTCGCCGAGGAGCCCGTCGCGTCCGCGTCTCTGGCTCAGGTGCACCGAGCGCGCCTGCGCGACGGCCGCGACGCGGCAGTGAAAGTGCAGTACCCGGGCATCGACCACGTCGTCGCCATCGACCTGCGCAACCTCACGTTCTTCATTAGCCTCCTCAACCGGCTGGAGCGCAACATGGACTTCCGCGTGGTGGCCGACGAGATCGGGCGGCAGGTTCCGCAGGAACTGGACTTCGTGAACGAAGGCCGCAACGCCGAGAGAGTGCGCGGCAACTTCGCCGGACGCGACGACGTGGTGGTGCCGGAGATCTACTGGCCGTGGACCACGCGGCGCGTGCTGACCATGGAATACATCGACGGCGTGAAGATCACCGACGTTGCGACGATGGAGGCGCAGGGCATCGACAAGCGCGCCACCGGGCGGCTGGTGCTGGATGTCTACCTCACGCAACTGCTGCACCACGGTTTCTTCCACGCCGACCCGCATCCGGGGAACCTGCTGGTCCAGCCTGGCCCCAGGGTGGCCCTGCTCGACTTCGGGCTGGCGAAGGAACTGTCGCCGACGTTCCACGACCTCTTCGTCCGCTTCAACCAGGCCATGCTGGCGTCCGACAACGCGGCGATGGGCCAGGCGTTCAAGGGACTCGGCTTCCGGATGAGGGAAGACGACCCCGAAGCCTACGCGGCGCTGGGCAACGCGTTCATCGCCAGCGCCATCCGCAGGGCGGGCGCGCAGGGCTACGCCGACCGCGAGGCGCTGTTCGAATCGAGAGACGCAGCCGTAGGCATCCTGAAGGGCAACCCGCTGGTGGCCATCCCGAGCGAAATCCTGCTCATCGGGAGGGTGTCGGGCCTGCTCAACGGCCTGGGGAAGCTCCTGGACTCCCAGGTGAATCTCATGGAGGCCATAGGAGCGCACGTGAATGGCGCGCCGGCGGGCGATCTGCTGGAGACTCCGGCCTCCGATCGCGCCTCCGCGCGTTGACGGCCCTACGGCCCATTGCTATATTGCCTTCACGTCAAGGAGGAGGTGGCCGTAAGACCACGACGCCGTGAGCCGCCTGCGCCGACGCGCGAACTCCGCGTGAACGAGCGCATAAGGGCTCGAGAGATCCTGGTGATCGCAGATAATGGCGAGCGCTTGGGCGTCATGACCGTCGCTCAGGCGCTGGAGCGTGCCCGCGAGCTTTCGCTCGACCTGGTGGAGGTGGCGCCCAACGTCGTGCCGCCCGTCTGCCGCATCCTGGACTACGGCAAGTACAAGTACGAGCAGTCGAAGAAGGACCGGGAGTCCAAGAAGCACGCCAGGCATTCGGAGCTGCGGGAGGTCCGCTTCAAGCCGAAGATCGGACCGCACGACCTGGCAGCCAAGGCCAAGAAGGCCGAGCAGTTCCTGCGTGCCGGCGACAAGGTCAAGATGTCGGTGATGTTCCGGGGCCGCGAGATCACGCACCCCGACATCGGCCGGGGCATCCTCGACCGGGTGGCCGACCGCCTGAAGGACGTGTCGTTCGTCGAAAAGCCACCCACGATGGAGGGGCGATTCATGAACATGATTCTGGCGCCGGGCTCACAGAAGACCGCGAAGCGGGAGACCCCGCCGGCGACCGAGCCTGAGGCCCAACCAGTGGAGACGGTGACGAGTGCCTAAGATCAAGACGCACAAGGGCGCGGCCAAGCGGTTCAAGATCACCGCCACGGGCAAGGTCCTGCGCCGCAAGGGCTACATCAGCCATAACCGGCGCAAGATGGCATCCCGCGCCAGGCGCCTCATCGACGAGATGATCCCCGTCGGCCCCGGACAGGCGAAGGTCATCCGGCGGCTGATGCCGTACACGTAAGGAGCCCCGGCCATGAGCAGAGTGAAGCGAGGCGTGACCGCGCGCGCGCGGCACAAGAAGATAATCGCGCTGGCCAAGGGGCACAAGGGCCAGCGCCACCGCGTCTTCCGGCGCGCCAACGAGTCGGTGATGCACGCGCTGCGCTACGCCTACTTCCACCGGCGCGAGCGCAAGGGCGACCTGCGCCGCCTCTGGATCACCCGCATCAACGCCGCCGCCCGCATCGAGGGCCTCAGCTACAGCCGCCTCATCAACGGCTTGCAGAAGGCCGGCGTCGAGGTCAACCGCAAGCTCCTCGCCGATCTCGCCGTCCGCGACCCGCAGGCTTTCGGCGCCGTCGCCGCGAAGGCGAAGGACGCGCTAGGCGTGTAGCGCGGCGACAGAAGACCAGACCGGAAGAAATGAGGAGAACGGCCACCCTGAAGGGTGGCCTTCATTCCTATCTTCGGGATCTCCCGCTTCCCGCCTCCAACTTCCTGCTTCCTATCTCCTACCTCCAAGCGCCCCCTACTCCAGCAGCATCACTTCCACTTCGTCGCCGGCGCGCACCTCGGGCACGTCCTCGGGGACGACGGCGAGCCCGTTGGCCAGCGCCATCGACGTGAGAATGCCCGACCCCTGAGGCCCGGTCAGGGCAGCGTGGTAACGGCCGTCGCGTTGGGTGACGATGACACGCGCGAACACGCGGCGACCGTCGGTGTTGGCGATCGATTCGTCGGCGATGGCGCGCACGCGGCGGCGCGCCCACCCCGCCTTGCCCATCATCTTGTAGATGGCGGGCCGTCCGAACAGCTCGAAGGAGAGCATGGAGCTGACCGGGTTCCCCGGCAGCCCGACGTGCGGCACGCGGCGGCCGTCGGGGGCACGGAACGCGCCGAACGCCAGCGGCTTGCCGGGCTTCATCCGCACCGTCCAGAAGTCGACCTCGCCCTCGCGCGCCAGCACGTCCTTCACCACGTCGTAGTCGCCGCGCGAAACGCCCGCCGAGGTGACCAGCATGTCGGCCTTCAGGCCCTCTTGAACCTTGGCCGTCAGCGCCTCGACGGTGTCGCTGGCGATTCCCAGGAGCACCGGTACGCCGCCGTTTTCCTTCACCATGCCGGCGATGCTGTAGGCGTTGGCGTCGTATATCTGACCCGGCCGCAACGGTTGCCCCGGCGGCGCGATCTCGTCGCCCGTCGAGAGGACCGCCACGACGGGACGCCGGGTGACGCGCGCGGTCGCACGGCCCAGCGACGCGAGAACACCCGCCTGCGCCGCGCCCAGGACCGTCCCCTCGCGCATGATGACCTGGCCCTTCCTGACGTCCTCGCCCGCGCGGCGGATGTTGGCGCCGGGCTGCGCCTCCTTGAGCACGCCGACGGTGTCGCGGCCCTTGGCGAACTTGCCGAACGAGCGCCCCTCCGGCTCGTCGGTCTCCTCGAAGGGCACGACGGCGTCGGCGCCGCGAGGCATGGGGGCGCCGGTCATGATGCGCACGGCCCCGCCGGGCGGAGTCTCTTCCTCGAAGACGTAGCCCGCCGCCAGCTCGCCGGCTACGCGCAGCGTGACCGGGCGCTCGGGCGACGCGCCACGCGTGTCGGCGGCGCGCACGGCGTAGCCGTCCATGGCCGTGTTGTCGTGGGGCGGGATGTCGAAGCCGGCCACCACGTCTTCCGCCAGCGCCTGGCCCAGGGCGTCGAGGACCGGCGCGTCCTCCGGTTCCAGACGGTGGACGTAGGAGAGGATGCGCTCCAGCGCTTCATCTATGGAGATCATGTCTTCGACCCTCACGCGGCGCGATGGCCAGGCGCAACGCGCCGAAACCCTGAGGCCGCCGCGTCGCCTGGCCGGGCGACGCGTCAGCCGAGGCGCACCGAGAGGCAGGTGGTGGTGCGCTGCACGCCGTCGACCCGCTGGACGCCGTCGGTGATGCACGTCCCGAGCCTGTCCAGGTCGTCGGCTTCGAGCTGCACGATGACGTCGAAGGGCCCGGTGACGGTATCGACGGCCAGGACCTTCGCGTCCTGGCGCTTGAGCTGCTGGATCATGTCGGCGACGGCCTTGGCCTTGCCGACTTCTGCCTCAATAAGCACGTAGCCACGGACGGCCATGAGATCCCTCCTCGATGTGTCTGCCGTCATGATACGACGCGGGGGCTCCGGCGCGGAAACCGATTCCTTGCCGCTCGAAAGAGGGCCTCCCTATAATGGGCGCGCCCTTCCCGGGAAGGGCGGGCGGCCAGTCTCCGAAGGCGACTCGCCCGGGCGAGGGCCCGGCCCGGAGAAGGCCGCGTTTTGTTTCTGACATGACCACCCCGATCGCCCTTGACGACATCGCGCAGGCGGCGCGGCGCGACCTCGCAGCCGCTTCGGACGAGGACGCTCTTGAAAGCTGGCGGGTGGCCTATCTGGGCCGCAAGGGCCGCCTCACGCTGGTTCTGCGGTCGCTGGGCGAACTGCCCATCGACGAGCGCCGCCGCGCAGGCGCCGAGGCCAACCGCCTGAAGGATGAACTCGAAGAGGCGTTCGCCGCCCGCCGGGCACAGCTCGAAGACGTCCGTCTGGCCCGCGCGGTCGAGACCGGTGCCATCGACGTAACGCTGCCGCCGCGGCCTCTGCCGCGGGGCCGCCTGCATCCCATCACGCAGACGACGCGGGCCATCCTCGACGCCTTCGTCTCCATGGGCTTTTCGGTGGTGGAAGGGCCGGAGGTCGAGACCGACTACTACAACTTCGAGGCGCTGCGCATCCCGGCGGACCACCCCGCGCGGGAGCTTATGGACACGTTCTACATCGACGCGCCCGGCGAAGGCGTCCAGCGTCTGCTGCTGCGCACCCACACCTCGCCCAACCAGGTGCGCATCATGGAAACGCGGCAGCCGCCCATCCGCATCGTCGTGCCCGGCCGCTGCTACCGCAACGAGGCCACCGACCCGACCCACGAATGGATGATCACGCAGATCGAGGTGCTGGCCGTAGACAGCGGCATCACCATGGCCCACCTCAAGGGCACGCTGTTCGAGTTCGCGCGGCGGCTCTTCGGGCAGGAGCGCCGGGTGCGCTTCCGCTGCGACTACTTCCCGTTCGTCGAGCCGGGCGTCGACCTGGCCATCGACTGCTTCATCTGCGGCGGCGCGGGCTGCCGCACGTGCAAGGCAACCGGATGGATTGAGATTCTGGGCGCGGGCATGGTCCACCCGGAGATCCTGGCGAACATGGGCTACGACACCGATGTCTACACCGGCTTCGCGGCGGGGATGGGCGTCGAGCGCATCGCG
>JBBITS010000178.1:0-5214 GCA_037440665.1 Chloroflexota bacterium | reverse complement strand
GGCTGTTAACCGCTAGGTTCGAGGTTCGAGTCCTCGCCGGGGAGCCAGCATAGCACAGTTGTTCTATTCGCGGCGTTTGGAGTTCCGACATGAAGGACGTCTCGGCAGGTAATAGGGGTGGAGGGGCTCTAAGAAAGCCCCAGCACGACCCTGCACCTGTGCTGAGCCCTTCGCTATCGCAGACAGTCGTAGAAGACCGAGAGGAGAAGCGGTTTTCCTCTCCGAAGGATCATGCGTCCGAAATTAGACGATGATGGCGGCGTCCCGGGCGTGAGCGACGCCTTCCCGCTCCACCCGAAATGGAGAAAGGTGGCGCGACAGTCGAGACCGAGGGCGTACCGGCCGCCAGCCGGATTCTATCAAGGCGCGACGTCGCTCTTGCCCTTGATGATGTCGTGGCCGCCGCGGCCGTCGATCAGGTCGCGGCCGCCGGTGCCGACGAGGAAGTTGTTGCCGGTAATGTGGTTGAACGGGCCGAAGGGCTCGTAGAGGTTGGGTACGCCGTCGCCGTCGTTGTCCGGGTCGGCGCTGTCGCCGGTACCATCGGCGTCTATATGCACCGACTCGTTATCGACGCCAATTGTGAGAACGTAAATCTCCGCTTCATATCAGGCAAATGAGCCAGTTTTCAGCTCTCCGGCGCGCTCATAGTTCGCGAAAATGACGCCATTCGGGGAAACCTTACTACCGGTTAGTTTGAAGGCGGCCGGGATTGTACCCTCGGCAAACAGGCGCTTGCCTTGACCGAGCGCTATCGGAAAGACTTTTAGCCACAGTTCATCAACCAGATCGTGCTTGAGGAGTGTCTGCACCAAATCGCCGCTTCCCCAGACATGCAGGTTGCGGCCGCCCGCGCTCTTAAGTTTTTTCACCTCTTCGGCAACATTGCCGGAAAGAAGCACTGAATTCTCCCAGCCGAGCTTGAGCGATGGGTCGCGAGAGGCAACGTGCTTTTTCACTTCGTTGATGCCCGGCCAGCCATCGGCGTGTTGCGGCCAGTATCCCGCCCAGATGTCGTACGTTTTGCGGCCAAGAAGTAGCTCGCATCGCGCGAGCGACATCTGCTCCTGCATCATCCTGCCCCCAAAGTCATCCATGTACGGAGCCACCCAGCCGCCGTACTTGAAACCTCCCGAGGTATCCTCCTCAGGGCCTACTGGCGCCTGCATGACCCCGTCTAAGGTAATAAACCCTATGACGGTGAGTTTTCTCATGAAGTAAAACTACTTCCCGCGGCGGGGAAGCACAATAACGCTGGGCCCCGTCGCCGTGCATGTCGCTTGATCCTCGTCGTAGAATCGGGCTGATGTCCGATGCAATCCTGGAGACGGCGCGAGAGGCGTACGCGCGGCAGGCCTGGCGCGCGGCGCGCGAGGCGTTCGCCGCCCTCCCCGAAAAGGCGCCGCTCAGCCTCGAAGACATCGAGGGCCACGCCATCGCCGCCCACCTGGTGGGGGAAGAGCAGGAGAGCCGCGACGCCCTGGCGCGCGGCTACCGCCGGGCGCTCGATCTGGACGACGTGACCCGCGCGGCCCGCTTCGCTTTCTACCTCGGCCACAGCATGATCTTCACCGGCGAGATGGCGCAGGCGAACGGCTGGTTCGCGCGGGCGCGCGGCCACCTCGCCGACCGCGGCGCCGACTGCGTCGAATGGGGCTACCTCCTAATTCCTAGGGGCGTCGAGCAAATGGCCGCGGGCGACTTCGAGGCCGCCCGCGACACCTTCCGCGAGGCGCACGCCATCGGCCGGCGCTTCGCCGATGGCAGCCTGGTGGCTGCGGCCGGTCACGGCCTGGGCCGCGCCCTCCTCCGCCTCGGACTCGTCGGCGGCTGCGGCGAGCCGGACGCGGTCGGAGAGTGGGGTCTGGTGGATGGGGAGCCGTTGCTGGGGGCGGCGAGTCATCGCGGCACCCGAATGTAGTGAAGTACTGGAATGCCCCGAATGCCCTTGGAGTGGTTCTTGTCTACTAGTTGAACGATTCCATCACTACTTACTAGAAACACACTAGGGGCATTCGGGGCATTCGAGCATTCCACTACATCCGCCCCAGCGGGTTGGTGGAGATCGGGGGCCAGTGACTTGGGCATCGGAAGCCTCCATCAGTTGGGCTCCCCGCCGTAGGATCAGGAGGAGGCTTCCAGGAACCACCGACCCTACGGCAGGGGCACATGGCAACCACCCGACGGCTTGTTCGGGCGTCCCCGCCGCGTTCTCGCATCCGCTGGGCCGGATCACGGATGCCGCTGCGGGCGCAAGCTCCGACGGCCCGTGGGCCGTCCGCCGCGCTGGTTCGTGCCGCTCTGGGCACCGGCATGATCACTATACGAGCGACCCGCACGGGTCGTCACCATGCGGGCCGCCTTGACGACGAGGACGGTGAGGATTTCATCCGTCCGAGGGCGGCGCGAGCCTGCCCTCCTACGATCACCATACGGAGGCGGCCTCCTGATGTGATCATCGGCGCTGGGAGGTACCGTGGGAAGGCCCGCCGGTCGTTCCACATCGTGCTGGATGCTACACTCGGCCCGTAATGGCCAAGGGCTCGCTGACCGACTACCTGACCGGCAAGCAGGTGCCCGACGAGCCGGAGGAGCACGTCCTCCAGGCGCTCGCCCAGGAGGTCGTAGAGGTCTACGGCTACCCCAAGCAGCGCGTCCGGCGGAAGCATGCGGTGCAGATGGGGTCGGATGAGCGCGAGGCCGACCTGGTGATCTTCCTGGACGACCGATGCCGGAAGGCCCACATCGTCGCCGAGACCAAGGCCCCGAACAAGAAGCGCGGGCTCGCCCAGGGCAAGTCCTACGCGGCCTCCCTGCGGGCGCGCTACGTGCTGTGGACGAACGGGACAGATCGGGCTGCCTGGGACATGGAGGCCGACGAGGAGATCGGCGACGTCCCAGCGGCCCACGCCCCGAAGAAGGCGCTGGTCTACGGCAACGACGTCGGTCTAGACCTCCGGCTCATCCCCGATGCCCGCGACTTCAGGGTGATCATGGGCCGCTGCCACGACGCCCTCCGCAACATCGACCACAAGACCCTCGACCGCGCCTTCGAGATCATGTCCCGTATCCTCTACGCCCGCATCTGGGACGAGATGAACACGCCCTCGGGAGCCTTCTACTCGTTCCAGGCAGGCTACGGTGAGACCATCGGCGAGGTCGCTGACCGTGCCCGCCGCCTCTACGACGTCGCCCGCCAACAGGAGCCGACGATCTTCCCCGCCGACCTGGGCGTGACGGAGGACAAGACGCTGCTGGAGATCGCCCGCATCCTCGGCCCGTGGTCGCTGGTGCGCACCGATCTGGAGGTCAAGGGCGAGGCATACCAGGAGTTCCTTGACGTGCGGCTGCGCGGCGAGTGGGGCCAGTACTTCACGCCACGCACGGTGGTGAAGACGATGGTGGAGATGGCCGATCCGGACGAGCGGACGCGCATCCTCGACCCCGCCGTCGGCAGCGGAGGCTTCCTGGTCTACGCGATCTACCACGTGCGGGACAAGCTGGAGAAGGGCTACGGGAAGAATCCGTCGCTGTTCCTGCGCCGGATGTACGACTTCGCCCACTACAGCCTCTTCGGGATCGAGGTGGACGACCGCATCCTGCAGGCCGCCATGTCGAACATGATCCTGAACGAGGACGCGCACGGGCACATCATGCTTGGCGACGCTCTGCAGGACTGGCCGGTGCTGAAGGCGGCGGGCATCCACCGCGACGAGTTCGACATGATCCTGACCAATCCGCCGCTGGGCATCAGGGAGTCCCGTCCGCACATCCTGAACAACTTCGAGCTAGGCAAGGGACTACAGGAGCAGGTCGGGCACGTGCTGTTCCTGGAGCGCGGGCTGGAGGCCCTGAAGCCAGGCGGCCTGTTCTGCACGATCATCTCCGAGGACGTTCTGGAGCGCTCGCCCTATGTGATCTCCTGGATCGAGCGGCACGCCAACATCCGCGCGGTCGTCAGTCTGCCGCGCGAGGCGTTCATCCCCTACGGCCCGAACGCCAAGACGAACATCCTGCTGCTGCAGAAGAAGGGGGGCGGGGCCACCGACACCGGCGTGATCTTCATGGCCGAGGCCATCAACGTCGGCTTCGACAAGTCCGGCAAGGCGACCGACACCAACGACCTCCCGCAGATCGTCGCGCACTGGCAGGAGTTCCAGGAGGGCGAACACGAGGAGGACGCGGAGCGCCGGATGCTGAGCACGGAACCGCTGGTGTTCGTCGCCAACCGCGCGGAGCTAGGCGACCGGATCGACGTGAAGTACACGTACCTGCGCTTCCTCGACGACCTGGTGACCGAGCTAGAAGAGCAGTGGCGTGACGCGGGCTACGAGGTGAAGACCTTCGGCGAGATCACACGCCTGGTCGGTCAGGTGATCTCGGCCTCCGCCGACGAGCGCTACAACTTCCTCTCTATCCACTTCGACGGCACCGCCACGTCGAAGGGGCTGATCAAGACCAAGTATGCCGAACTGCTCAAGGTGGCGACCGGCGATCTCGTGATGTCACGCATCGACGTGCTGGACGGCGCGGTGGCGCTGGTGCCGCAGGAGCTAGACGGCGGGGTCGTCTCGAAGGAGTTCTTCGTCTTCCGGCCCAGGCGCGGGGTCGATTCGATCTACCTGTGGCTGGTGCTCCGGAGCGACTACTTCAGGGCGATGACGAAGGGGCTCTCGACCGGCGTGACTGGACGGCACCGCGTGAAGTGGCACGAGCTTGCGCCCGTCCGGATACCCGTCCCGCCGCCGGATGTGCAGAAGCGGCTGGCCCAGGGCGTCGCCCGCGCCGTCCGGCTGGCAGGCCAGGCGCGCGAGGAGATGGGGGCCGCCGAGCAGCAGGCCGCCGAGACCATCGGGTTCCAGCCCTCATGATTCAGATCGCGCGGGCGAGTTTCATTGTCCCGTGGGTGTGGCGGTCGCGGCCCGTGTAGTAGTCGCCGTCCAAGGTGTTGGATTGCTCATCCAGATAGTGAGTTGCCGTTCCATGGTGCATGTGCATCGTCCCGACGGCGTCAGCGCGAGGCGTGTTCAGGTAGGTGGACACCAGCATCGGGTGAGACGCCTCGGCGGTCAGGATCGACGCGGACGTGTCCGCCGGCAACGCCAGCTTGGGGTCCACGTCCAGCGTGACCAGCGCTCGGAAATCGTCCGCCAGCGCGATCGACTTGACCTGCCCGACCCGCACCCCGCCGATCACGACCTGGGCGCGCTTCTT
>JBBITS010000177.1:0-5216 GCA_037440665.1 Chloroflexota bacterium | reverse complement strand
AGGCGCTTCCACCGGAGGACGGTTCGGCACGTCGTACTGCCCCAGCCCGATGGAGAGCGCGGGTGACCACGACTGCCAACCTTGCCGGAAAACCCGGCTCGCCAGCGTCATCGCGGGATGTCCGAGGCGCGTGGAGATGACGGCGGGCGAGATCGACTGCACGGTGACCGGCGCGCTGGTCCCGTTCCTCAGCGCCACGTCGATGGCGTACGCGCCGCCGGAGGCGCGGCGGGCCGTGGCGCGCAACGACAGGCCGTCGCGCTGCGCCTCGGCCTTCTCCTCGCGCTCCAAGCTCAGGTCCGCCGAGAGCGTCGCCGCAGACGTGCGCGCCACCACGCGCACGGGCTTGCCGCCCAGCCAGCCGTCCATCAAGCGACCTCCCACGTCCGCAGACCGCCGCAGGCCGGGGTAGCGAACCACCAGCCGTCGAGACCCGTGCGCTGGCGATACGGACGCATCACCGCGTCCTCGAAGCCCGCGAGGGCGCCCTCCCGCACCAGGCTCACCGTGGCGCCTCCGAAACCTGCGCCCGTGAGCCTGGCGCCCAGAGTACCCGCGTACGACCGCGACAGCTCGCACAGGACGTCCAACTCGGCGCAGCTCACCTCGAAGTCGCCGCGGAGCGAGCGGTGCGATTCGTCCAGCAGCTCCCCGATCTCCACGAAGGATCGCACTACGTCGACGCTCTGGCTCGCCTGCCGCAGCAGTTCGACGGTGCGCCGGACGCGCGCCTGCTCCGTCGCGACGTGGCGCGCGCGCTTGCGCAGGTTTTCGGGCAGCGCCCCACCGTGTTGTTCGATATCGTCAGGCGCAAAGGCCGCCAGCGGCGCGCCGCCCCGACCCGTCAGGTCGGACAGGAGTGACGCCGCTCGTTCGCACTCCTGCCGGCGCAGGTTGTACTCCGACGCTGCCAGGCGGCGCGGGAGGCCAGTGTGCGCGACGACCAGCGCGAGACCAGAGTCCTCCAGCGGCAGCGGCACGTGCTCGACAGCGAGGGCCGCGCTATCGATGAGCAGCGCGCTCCCTTCCCGGCACAGGGCGCTGGCGAATTGGTCCATGATGCCGCAGGCCACGTCGGCGAACTCGTTCTCGGCTCTCTGTCCCAGCAGAGCCAGGTCGCGGTCAGAGAGCGCGATGCCCGACGCGGCGCGGAACGCGGCGAGGGTCGCCACCTCCAGCGCCGCGGACGACGACAGGCCCGAGCCGCGAGGCACGTCGCTGGCGATGGCCATGTCCACGCCCCGGAGCCGGGACCCGGCGTCCTCGAGTGCCCAAGCGACCCCCGCGATGTATTTCGCCCAGGGCTGCTCCGTCCAGCGCCCCAGACGGTCGAGGTCGAGTTCGGCCGTGCCGTCGAAGCCGGCGTCGTAAACGCGGACTAGCCTGTCGCCGCGGGGCGCCCACGCCACCTGCAGCGTCCGGTCGATGGCCACGGGCAGCGCCAGGCCGCCGTTGTAGTCCAGGTGCTCTCCGATGAGGTTGACGCGGCCCGGCGCCTCGGCGGCGCCCGACGCGTGGCGCCCGAACGCCTGCTTCAATTCGCCCGCTGCGCGGGCCGAAGGAAGGGCCGTCACGTGCGCGGCTCCGCGGCGCGCAGCTCGGTCGCCTTCTCCTCCGGCGCGGTGTCGTTGATGAACGTGCCCGCGCCGGTTTCGCAGCCGGCCAGGTACTTCAGCTTGCCGGGCGCGCGGTACGGCGGCGTGAACTCGACGTGCAGGTGATCCGCCGCGTGCTCGCTGCCGTCCGTCGCCGCCTGGTGCATCGACATCACGTACGGCATCGGAGTTCCCCAGAGGTTGTCGTACTTCTGGAGCACCGTCCGGTACACGCGCGCCAGGTCGTCGCGCTCGTCCTCGTTGAGATCCAGCAGCGAGCGCCGGTGCTCGCGCGCGACGACGTGCGTTTCGTAGGGCCACCGCGCCGCGTAGGGCACAAAGGCGACGAAATGACGACCCTCGACGACGACCCTCGACCCAACGCCAAGTTCCGCGGCCACCACGTCGCACAGCAGGCAGCGGCCGCCGTTGGCTGCCGCGTGCGCCTCAAAGGCGCGGCGCTCGGCCTCGACGCGCGGCGGGACATAGGGAAAGGCGTAGATCTGTCCGTGAGGGTGCGTCAGCGTGACGCCTATCTCCCTGCCCCGGTTCTCGAAGATGAAGACGTAGGCCGCATCCGGCCGCGCCCCGATCTCGCTGTAGCGGTCCGCCCAGACATCGACGAGGCGCCGCGTCCACACCTCCGGCAGATCGGCGGGGCCGGCGACGTGGTCCGGCGAGTACACGAGGACTTCGGCGGCGCCGGCAGCGGCCGCTGCGCGGTAGAACGCCGGTTGCTCCGGCTCTGCCGCGCCCGGACTCAGGCTGGGGAACCTGTTGTCGAAGACGGCGACCTCGAAGTCCGCCGCCGGGATTTCGGTGGGAGCGGCGGGGTCCGTCGTAGGACACAGGGGGCAGTACTCGTCGGGAGGGAGGAACGTCCGCTCCTGGCGATGGGTGGCGACGATGACCCACTCGCCCAGTAGCGCGTTCCAGCGCAGCTCCATGCGGCCGGGCTCGCTGACGAGGCCGGCCTCGGACCGGGGCGGCAGCGGGCGGTCCCAGGCGTAGTAGGTGAGCCCGCGACCGTCCAGCCGTACGTCGGTGCGCTTCGAGAGCGTTCCCAAGGCAGGCCCATGCTACGCTGCCGCAGAGGTTGGGTCACGGGGTACGCTGTTGCGCGCACGGATTGCCAGACCGTGGTATACTCGCCTGTCGAACAACTTCCTCGTCCAAGGTGACCAGGGGCCAAAGGCGCCCGCACTCGACGACAGGGAAGCACCACACTCAGGAGGTCGTCGAGTGACTTTCACCGACAAAACCCTAACGTGCGTCGATTGCGGCGCAACCTTCACCTTTTCGGCGGAGGATCAGGAGTACCACGCCCGCCGCGGGTTCCAGAACGAACCCAAGCGGTGCCCAACGTGCCGCCGGGCCCGCAAGGCCGAGCGTGGCGAGTACACCAGCACGAGCTACCAGCGCCCGCAGCGCCAGCTCTTCCCGGCCGTGTGCTCGTCCTGCGGCAAGGAGACCGAGGTTCCCTTCCAGCCGAGGGGCGACCGCCCGGTCTACTGCCGCGACTGCTTCTCCACGCGCGCGCCCTCCCGCTAGGGGGCGTTCCCGCGAGCACGAGAGGAAATCGCAGACGGCACGCCACCAGGGGGCGCGCCGGAGGGCAGCCATACCCTCTTTTTTGACCATACTGGGCTGATCCGCCAGGGTTGACCGCCAACGCGTGGTTGTGACCACAATGGTCATCAGAGCATGACGTGCGTCCGCCCCGGGGCGGGCCAGACCCGCCGAAAGCGGGTGAAGTGCAGGGACGCTCAGACCCTCGTGAGCCGCCTGATCCTGTTCGCCCTCTTCGCCGCCGCGTTCGCGCGCCTGGCGCCTGATGGCTTCGCACGGGCACAGCCGCTGGCCGCCGAGCGTCCCGGCGTCTGGAAGCAGGAGTGCAGCGCAGCGCAGCCGGGACGGGTGAAGGTCACGTTCCTGTGGAAGACCTGGCGGTCGGGAACGCAGTTCCTCAACCTCAGCGTCTTCAACAACGGCTTCCGCCCCGGCACCTTCGTCGGCGCCGGGCCACTCACGCCATCGACCTGGGGTTACGTCTGGGACGGGCTCGACCCCAACGCGCCGCACACCGTTCGTGTCAACACGCTGACGCCGCAGGGCTGGTTCCCCGGCCCCTCCTATCAGTTCGCGACCATCGACTGCGGTCCCACCGGCTTTTTCAAGGAGAACCATCCGCCGGATGCAGGCATGGCCACGCTGCAGCAGCAGCTTGCGGAAGAGATCGAGGCTTCTAGCTTCGACGCCGCCGTCGCCGTCACCGACCTCCAGACGGGCCAGACCATCGCCGTGAACGGCGACCAGCCCCGGCTGCCAGGATGCTCGGCGAACTTCTTCGTGCTGCTGCGAGCGGTGATGGACCTACAGGAAGGCCGCTATCCGGAGAGCTGGGTCGGCGACCTCATCTCCAGCACTATCTACAGCAGCAACCCGGTCACGGCGCGCGACGTCCTGAAAATCTCGGCCAACGGCGACGTCGCCGCCGGGGTGCGCAGCGTCAACGAACTCTACGCCCTGCTCGGCATGAAGGGCTCGCTCTACGACCATCTGCCCGCCTACGGGTTCGAGTACTCGCTCATGGGCACGTCGAACCTGCTGACGGCCAACGACGTGAACCGGGCGCTGCGCGCCCTCTGGGAGGAGCGCGTGGTCTCGCCCGAGTGGCGCGATTACCTGCTGACGAAGATGACGGACGTCAAGCCGGGGCTCCAGTACCTCATTCCGGCGGGCGTGGCCGCCGACGCCGTGGTGTCGCACAAGAACGGATTCTTCTGGGAATCGGGCTGGGTCGACAACGACATCGGCATCGTGCGGTTCACGCGCAACGGCCGCACGTACGCCTACGCCATCTCGTTCTTCACGCAGTGGGTGCCCACGAAGTACGCCGACATCCCTCTGGGCCAGACCGTGTCGTCGCTGGTCTGGCAGTACTTCGAGGCGAAGTACTGACGGGCTCCCGGTAAAGCGAATTGGCCTGGCGCAGCCCTTACCTAGGAATCCTATAGAGGCACATTTCGCTTGCAAGAATAAAGTTACGCGTTCTTCCTAATGATACTTGACAAGTTCCTTCAGAACGGGTACGCTAGCCCGCGCACTAGGCCCAGAGCGTGCGTCGAGACCTAGCCGAGGGCGCGGGCAAACCCATCCTAGCCACCCAGCCTGCGACGTCGTTCACACTGAGTTCTTTGATTCAGTGCCTGCGAAACCCAGCGGCAGAGAGGGGGTGGAATGATTAGGCCTTGTGGGGCGCGCTGGGCTGATCACCGCCGAATAGGCTGCACCCCGCCACGGAGGTAGGACTTGCGAAGAACCGCAATTCTCATGGCCGTCGGTACCGGGTTCGTGTTACTCGCTGTGGCTGTCAGTTCGCAGGCCGAGGCAGCCCGTGGCCCCCGGACCGACTCCAGCTACATACCCCACTACGCAAGCGCCATAAGGACTCCTGTCCAACTGACGAACTCCGTGCGAAGCTGGAGTTCGAGTTGGATCACGCACTACAACAACGCTAGGGGTTGGTGGGACACCAATCTACGCCGGGCCGTTTGGTATGATTCCCTTCCTGGCAACTCCGCAAGGGTATGGATTGTCCGACCTGGCTCGAGCGACGAA
>JBBITS010000176.1:0-5228 GCA_037440665.1 Chloroflexota bacterium | reverse complement strand
CAGATAGACGAAGAACAGAAAGAGCAGCGTGCCGCCCAGCGTCCCGTACACGGGGTCGTAGGCTCCGAAGTTCGCCACGTACAGGCCGAAACCGTGCTTCAGCGCCTCGAAGCCGATGGTGGCCAAGACTGCCCCCGGCCACACGTCGCGCAGAGGCGGGTGATCCGCCGGGACAAAGCGGTACATCGCCGTAAACGCCGTCAGGCTCATCGCCGCCGGCAGCAACTGCGGCGCCACCAGCCACACGAGGTTCGTCCCCCGGGAGAAGGGGCCCAGCAGCCCGGAGCTGGACACCTGCAGCCCGCCGATGAGGCCCGTGAGAACTACCGACGCCAGGAGCAAGCTCCCCAGCGCCAGCAGCATCGCCGCGTCGGTCAGACGCTGCCTCAGGTACGGCCGCCGCCGCTCGACGCCGCGCACGACGTCGAGGCCGCGCTGCACCGCGCCGAACATACCCAGCGATCCGTACACAGTGCCCAGAAGACCCAGCGCCGACAGCGAGGGGCTGCTCTGCTTCACGGCTTCGATGGCGTCCACGATGGAGTTGCGCCCCTCGTCCTCGCTCAGCGGCAGCGTCTCGACGATCTGATCGACGAGGTCATCCCGCAGATCGTCGTCGCGCAGGACGACGCTGCCCACCGCCGTCACCAGGATCGCCAGCGGTACGATGGAGAACAGCACGTAGTAGGCGATGGCGGCGGCCAGCAGCGACACATGGTGGGCCATGTAGCGGCGCACCACTCCCCTGACGATCCCGAAGAGCGTACTGGCGGCGGTCATGACGGTTTCAGTCTACCGGCGGCCTCAAGGTCACGGGCGGTCGGCCCGGCGCCATCTCCGGCGACGGCCGATGTGTAACCTATGTCCTCGTACACCCGTTGCCCATCTCCCCGGTCTGCACAGGTCGTTGGGGCGGCTGCTGAAGCGCTGCTGGCTGCGCCACTTCCCTTGCCGATGACCGCCTGGCGCGAGCGGGGGCGCTCGCTTGTTCAGCGGCGAACGCCGCCGGTACACTCCCTCCACTGGAGGTCCGGCGGAACACTCATGGCGTACCGGCGCGTCGTAGCCAAGTTCGGGACGAATCTGCTCACCGCGGGCACCGACCGGCTCGACCTGGGTGTGATGGCATCCCTGGTCGGCCAGGTCGCCGCGCTCACGAAAGAGGGCGTCGAGGTCCTCATCGTCACATCCGGCGCCATCACGGCGGGACGTCACGCGCTGGGCGCGGGCGCGCGCCGCCGCGACATGCCCTTCCGCCAGGTGCTGGCCTCGGTCGGCCAGTCCCACCTCATGCGGGCCTACGATGAGCTGTTCCAGTGGCACGACCTGACGGCGGCCCAGTGCCTGCTGACGCGCCGCGACCTCTCCGACCGCGCCGGCTACCTCAACGCGCGCAACACCCTGCTGGCGCTGCTGGAGATGCGCGTCATCCCCATCGTCAACGAGAACGACGTCGTCGCCATCGACGAGATCGAGGGCGCGACCATCGGCGACAACGATAACCTGTCGGCGCTGGTCGCCAACCTGGTCGACGCCGACCTCCTGGCCATCCTGAGCGACACGCCGGGGCTCTACACCGCCGACCCGCGCAAGAGCGCTGCCGCTCGCCTCGTCGAGGTCGTGGAGACCATCGACGGCACAACAGAGGCAATGGCCGGGGGCGCGGGCAGCGGCCGGGCGCGCGGGGGGATGATCACCAAGCTCCAGGCGGCGAAGCTCGCCACGGCCGGCGGCGCCGACACCGTCATCGCCTCCGGCCACGAGCGCGACGCCCTCATCCGAATCGCGCGCGGCGAGCGCGTGGGCACGCTGTTCCCGGCGAAGCGGCGTCTGGACAGCCGCGAGCGCTGGATGCTCGCCGGCCTCTCAGCGCGCGGAAGGATCGTCGTCGACGACGGCGCGGCGAAGGCTCTGCGCGAGCGTCATAAGAGCCTGCTGCCCGCCGGCGTGCGCGAAGTGAGCGGCGCCTTCCAGCGCGGCGACGCCGTGGACATCCTCGACGGCGCGGGCGCGCGCATAGCGTGCGGCATCAGCAACTACGACGCCGCTGACGTCAAGAAGATCGCCGGGGCACAGACCGGCAAGATCGCCGCCATCCTCGGCGCCGAGTACGCTGCCGAAGTCGTGCACCGCAACAACCTCGTAGTCCTGTGACGAGAAAGAGCAGAGAGCAAGAGGGCAGAGAGCACAGTTGACCGCTAATGGCCGAAAGCTGACCGCTGAAAGCTGATCGCTGACCGCTCTATACTCTCTGCTCTTTGCTCTCTTCGATCAGCGGAAGCACGTCGGTCAACGAGCGCGCCACCGGCACGTCTATCGCGGGCGCGCGACCCTCGCGGTCGATGAGCACCGCCGCTAGACCCGCTCCCTTAGCGCCCAGCACGTCGGCGATGTACGAGTCACCGACGTAGACGGCCTCGCTGGCCTTCAGACGCGCCCGCTCCAGGGCGTAGCGGAAGATTTCGGGGTGCGGCTTCGACACGCCCACCGCCGCCGAAGCTACGACGAAGTCCAGGTGGTGGGTCAGCTCATGCGCGTGGAGGATAGCCAGCAGGTCCGTCCCCCAGTCGGAGACGATGCCCTGTGTGTAGCCGCGGCGGTGGGCCTCTTCCAGCGCGGCGTGCGCCTCGGGGAACGCCTCCCACTGCTCCGGCTCCTTGTGCCAGTCGTAGACGGCCTCGCCCGCGGAGAGCAACTGCTGGCGGGGAAGATCGACGCCGGCCTCCGACAGCGCGTGGGCGTAGTACTCGCTCCAGAAGGCGCGCGCCTCTTCATCCGACGCGTACGCGCCGAGGCCGGCTCCACCCAGCCGCAGGTAGTAGAACGCGCCCGCGTCGGGCAGCGTCTTCCGGCGCTCCAGCGCGATGTCCACGCCGAGCTGGTGCGCCAGGAACTCCCAAACCTCCTCCCGGCCCGGGCGCGGCTTGATCAGCGTGTGGCCGGCGTCGTAGAGGATGCCGCGGATGGTCATGGCGATGGAGCCTTAGGTCTTTCGCCGGGTGCGGATGCCCCACATGGAACCGCATGGGCGTGACGGGCGCAACGGGAGAGGCCGGAGGCCAGAACCCAGAACCCAGAACCGGGAGGCGGCTGGGATCGCCGGGGTCAGCCCCGCTGCTCGATGGGCACGTAGCGCAGGTGGCGGGGGCCAGTGTAATCCAGCAGCGGACGGATGAGCACGTTGTCGTCGTACTGCTCGAGGATGTGGGCGACCCAGCCGGGCATGCGCCCCACGGCGAACATCGGGATGAACAGGTCGTCCGGGATGTTCAGCAGGCTGTAGACCGCGCCGGCGTAGAAGTCGACGTTGGGGTAGATGCCCTTGGGGCGGTATGGCTCCATCGCCTGTTCGACTTGCTGCGCGATCTTGAACCACGTCAGGTTCCTCCGCTCCTCGCCCAACTTGCGGGCCACGGCGCGGAGTTCGTACGCGCGTGGATCCTCTGACTTGTACACGCGGTGGCCGAAGCCCATCACCTTCTCGCCCTGCTCGATCTTCGCGTGGATGTATTCGACGGCCTTCTCCGCGTCGCCGATATCCTCCATCATCTCTTTCACGCCCTCGGCGGCGCCGCCGTGCAGCGGCCCCTTGAGAGTAGCGATGGCCGCGACCGCGCTGGAGATGAGGTCGGCCGCGGTCGACGCCGCCACGCGCCCGGCGAACGCCGACGCGTTGGCGCTGTGCTCGGCGTGCAGCACGAGATCGAGGTCGATGATCCGCGCCTCCTCCTCGGTGGGCTCCGCGCCCCGCAGCATGTGGAGGAAGTTGGCGCCGTGCGGCAAGTCGCCGCGCGGAGCCACCGGCTCCTCGCCGGCGCGGATGCGGTGATAGGCGGCGACGATGGTCGCCACCTGCGCCGTGAGGCGCTCGCCCTGGGCCAGCGTCACGTCGCGCTCGATGGAGCCGTGGCTCTCGTCGAACGACGAAAGCGCCGACACTGCCGTGCGCAGCGCGTCCATCGGGTGGCTGTCCTTCACCAGCCGGATGACCTCGAGGACGCTCGCGGGCAAGGCGCGGGCCGCCTTAAGGCGCGCGTCGAATGCGTCCAGCTCCGTCTGCGACGGCAAGCCCCCGTGCAGAAGCAAATACGCCACCTCTTCGAAGGTGGCGTGCTGCGCGAGGTCGTGGATGTTGTAGCCCCGGTAGACGAGCTTGCCCGCCTCGCCGTCGATGAAGCTGATGGCGCTGGTGGAAAGGACCACACCCTTGAGTCCTGTCGCTACGTCGCTGCTCATACGCTGTTGTGCCTCCGGCGGAAGTGTCGGGCCGGCGCGGCCCGCGTGTCGGTTGGCGGCGCCCTGGGAGCGATGGCGGCCCCATAGTAGCATCTATCCCTCTAATTCGCCTCTCCGATGGAATGGCCACCCCGCCATCGACGCCGCGCGAAGGCAAACGAACGCCGCCCCGGGTGGCCCGGGGCGGCGGCAGCGCTTCAAGAAGCGTTGACGCTAGTACTCCATCGGGGGTGGCGCCGGGGCCGCGGCGGGCGGCTCCGGGAGTTCGGCCACCAGCGATTCGGTGGTGAGCACCATGGCCGCGATGCTCGCCGCGTTCTCCAAGGCGCTGCGGACGACCTTCGCCGGGTCGACGATGCCCTTCTCGAACAGGTCGCCGAAGGCATCGGTCGCCGCGTCGTAGCCGAAGGCGGCGTCCTTAGCCTCCCGCACCCGCTCGATGATCACCGAGCCCTCCTGGCCCGCGTTCTCGGCGATGATGCGCAGCGGCTCCTCGATGGCGCGCTCGAGGATGGACGCGCCCGTCGCCTCGTCGCCCGCTAGCTTCTTGCGCGCCTTCGCCACGGCGGGCAGCGTGCGCAGAAGCGCCACGCCGCCGCCGGGGACGATGCCTTCCTCCACCGCCGCGCGCGTGGCCGAGAGGGCGTCCTCGACGCGCAGCTTTTTCTCCTTCAACTCGACCTCGGTGGCGGCGCCGACCTTGATGACGGCGACGCCGCCGGCGAGCTTGGCCAGCCGCTCTTGCAGCTTCTCGCGGTCGAAGTCCGACGACGCCTCGTCGACCTGCGCCTTGATCTGCTTGATGCGCGCCTGGATGGCCTCGTCGGACCCGGCGCCCTCGATGATAGTCGTCTCCTCCTTGTTGGCGACGACGCGGCGGGCGCGGCCCAGGTCGGTGACCTGAGCGCTGTCCAGCTTGCGGCCCATGTCCTCGGTTATGAAGGCGCCGCCGGTGAGGATGGCGATGTCCTCCAGCATGGCCTTGCGGCGGT
>JBBITS010000175.1:0-5266 GCA_037440665.1 Chloroflexota bacterium | reverse complement strand
ACCCTGAACTCCGCCAGAGGCGGAGATATCGCAGACTTGCCTCTCGCGAGAGGGGTCCGGCGACCTGCGGCCAACGTGCGGGCGAGTCTGAAGACTCGCCCCTGCGAGGTCTTACCTGCGCGTAGGGGCCGGTCTTCAGACCGGCCCGCGCCCGGCATGATGATCTTCTTAAGCCCGCCGGTTGCCGGACGACGGAACGCGCGGCGCCGCCCGCGACGCAGGCTTCCCCCACGGCGGCTGACCATCGTACGCTTGTCGCTGCCGTTTGAGCGCGCGAACGCGGAAGGGATTCCGTCATGAAGATCACCGAGGTCAAGACCCGCCGGTTCCGCTTCCCCCACGAGGACCGGCCGTTCCATCCGACGTGGCGCCCCTGGCCCGAGCGCGAGCAGGACGTGACCATCGTCGAGGTCCACACCGACGAGGGCATCACGGGCGTCGGCGGGGGTGGCGTGCTGACACGCCTGAACACCGTCGGCCTCTTTTTCAACGGACGCGACCCGCTGCTCATCGAGGATCACGTCCGCACCATCGCCCAGATCGCCTACTTCATGGGACGCCCGTGGCCGCTGGAGGTCGCGCTGTGGGACATCGCGGGGAAGGCCGCCGGCCTGCCGCTGTGGAAGCTCCTGGGAGGCGCGCGCGACCGTCTTCTCGCCTACGCCAGCACGGGCGAAATCCACAGCCCCGAGCAGCGCGTCGAGGACGTCCTGCGGATGCGCGACGTAGGGTTCAAGGCCGTGAAGCTGCGCTTCCACGCGCCTGACCCGAAGGACGACATCCCCGCGCTCGACGCCGTGCGGAAGGCCGTAGGCGACACGATGACGATCATGGTCGACGCCAACAACGGCTGGCGTCTGCCCGGCGACGTCACCCGCCGCTGGGACCGCAAGACGGCCATCGAGATGGCGCAGGTGATGGAGGAGTACGACGTCTTCTGGCTCGAAGAGCCGCTGTGGTCGTACGACTACGACGGCCTGGCCGAGCTGCGTTCGGCGACCAACGTGCGCATCGCGGGCGGCGAGTTGAACCTTGGCCTGTTCGAGTTCCAGACGTACTTCGAGAAGGGCTGCTTCGACGTCTACCAGCCCGACGCGACGTTCGTCTGCGGGATTTCGGGGGCGAGGAAGATCGCGGCCATGGCCGAGGCGCAGGGGCTGCTGTTCGCCCCGCATACGTGGAGCAACGGTCTGGGCGTGGCTGCGAACATGGCCGTCGCCGCGTCGGTTCCCAACTCCTCGTTCTTCGAGTTCCCGTTTGACCCTCCGAACTGGACGCCCGAGCAGCGCGACTTCCTGCTCACCGAGCCCATCACCACCGACGCCGAAGGCTACGTGCGTCTGCCCGACAGGCCGGGCCTCGGCGTAGAGCTGGACGAGGAGAAGCTGCGGCGTTACGAGGTCGGCAGTTAGGGGTTGGAAGCGGGAGGCACGAGGCCGATTCCCCCAATATGAAGCGTCTAACTTCCTACCTCCAACCTCCAGTCACCCGCCCACCATGCCGATCATCAGTTCCACGTGGTCGCCGTCGCGCAGGGGTGTGTCCGGGGCCGCGTGCTCGTCGTTGACGATGACCACGATGGCCTCGGCCTCGTCGCCGAAGAAGCCTTCGGCGTGGATGAGGTCGATGGGGCGCAGCCCGGCGCGGAAGAGCGTCTCGTAGCTATCGCGCCCGGAAAGCGACCGTTCGGCCAGCAGGCTGTAGAGGCGTACGTGGATCATGCGTTGGACAGGATAGAGCATGGGGGCGAAGCAGGTCAGGGCGTGTCGCGCAACCGCCCTTGCATTACAAGGGAGACAACGTCCGGCAAGAATCCAATTGGCACGCGCACCTGAGGCTCGCACAGAGTGATCATGGGACGAGGAGCGGCCTCCTGACCAGCGGAGAGAACACTTCTTGCCGGAACCTTCGTGTCGTCGCGGTCGTCTTTACAGGCGTGTGCGGGCATGGCGCAAAGCCCCGTGGAAGGAGGCGATGTGTGAGAAAGCTGGTGATGGCGGCGGGAGCGCTCCTCCTGATGAGTGCGCTCACAGGCATGGCCGCGTGCGGCGGGGACGATTCGGAGGAGGCACGCTTCTACGAGGACAGGAATCTCGGAGTCGAGTTCAGCTATCCGGCGGGCTGGATCGAAGGCGCAGTGCCAACACCGTACGCGTCTTGCGAAGTATGCGCTGTGTTTGGACCGGACGATGCGGCGCATCCCCACGGTGTACAGGTGTTCTCGGTCGAAATCCCCGGCGACGCTGGTGAAGGCGAGTGGCCGGTGACTGCGTTTGTTGGGAACCGCGCGCTGCCGCAGGGAGAAGAGCGGGCGCTCTCCTTGGGCGGGCGAGACGCGCGGCAGCTTGACATCCTGCGGCAGGCGCCCATCGGTCTGGTGAATGAGACCGGCGACGACACACCCTACCACGAGACTTGGACGCTCGTTCCGCTGGCAGACCGTCGAGCGGTCTTCCTGGTGGCCTTCTACCGCGACGGCGATGAGCAAGGACGAGAAGATGCCCTGGCGGGTTACGCGATGATCCTCGAACACTTGGTCATCCGGTAGGCGTTGTCAGGAAGAGCAGCCGGACACAAGTGGCGAGGCCCATAGACAACCGCCGCGCCGTCGTGGCACATACCATCCATTTGCGCTTGCTGACGCCAGTCATGACCCGCTCCAATGGCCGCCGCACTCGAGGCCTGCCGTAGGGGCAGGTCTTCAACCCGCCCCTACGGCGCGTGTTGTCTTCCGCCCTGCGTCAGCTCGCGCCGATGGCGTCGGCGATGTCGGCGAGGCCCAGGGATTCGAGCTTGCGGCGGCTGGGCGTCGCCGTCTCCGGGTCCCAGTCGCACGCCTGCAGGTACTCGCGCTCCAGCGTCGCGCCGTCGACGGTGACGTCCTTGTGCGGCCCGGCCTGGAGCGCCGGGTCGCCGACGAGACGCCCGGGCACCCGGCGCTTGGTCACGATGTCGCCTTCGCGGACGCTGAACGCCATGCGCAGGTTGGCGATGCGCTCGCCGGTCTGCCGCAGCTCGTCGGCGGTGACGTCCCAGCCGGTGACGGCGTTGAGCCACTCGGGTATGCGGTGGTTGGGCGCGGCCATCATGATGAACATGCACTGGCCGGTGGCGTTGACGACGTGCATGTACTCGGAGGCGCCCTTGTGGTGCTCGCCACGTCCGGCGTAGAGGGTGCGGTCCTGAGGCGCCGGAGGCACGCCCCAGCCGGGCCGGGCCGCGCCCTCGTACTGCGTGTGCCGTGCCGGCGTGGGGTCGAGCTTGTACGTGGTGAAGTACTCGGGCTGAAGCTTCGGGTCGTGCATGGGCAGCTCCTCGCCGGCGATCTCGGTCGCGAACTCCCACGCGCGCCCGCCCAGCTTCTCGGCCGCGGCGCGGATGCCGTCGCCGAACAGCTCGCCCACGCCTTCTTTCTTCCCGATCTTGTCGAGAAGCTGGATGACGCCCTCGGCGTTGCCCCAGCGCAGGTCGATACCGTCGGTGTCTTCCTTCGAGATGAGGCCGTTCTCGTAGCACTCGATGGCGAAGGCGACGGTGGCGCCGGCGGAGATGACGTCGAGGCCGTACTGGTTGCACAGGTGATTGGCGTAGATCAGCGAGTCCATGTCGGCGTTGAGCGTCATCGTGCCGAACGACGTGGCAGCCTCGTATTCGGGCCGGTGGGTGTGCTTCGGGAAGGGGAACTTCGGGTTTTCGGACTCGACGCTTTCGGCGCCGCAGGAGAGAGGGCAGTGCCAGCAGCCGTAGGTGCGGTCCATCTTCTCGTTGAAGGCGTCGCCGGTGAGCTGCATGCCTGCCTGGAAGTCGACCATGCCGACGCCGCCCCAGTTCCTCACGGGAGCGTCGCCCGACATTGCCGACATGTTGGTGATGCCCGTGGTGCCGAACTTGCGGAACCATCCCGCGACGGGCTGAACGAATTCGTCGAGGGCGGGCTTCACGTGGTCCTTCGCGGCGGCCTGGGCGAGGATCTTCTTCGAGGCCACGGCGACGACGGCCTTGACCTTCTTCGAGCCCATGACCGCGCCCACGCCGCTGCGGGCCGCCAGGCGCCCGCGCTCGTTGCACACGCCCGCCATGGGCGAGAGCTTCTCGCCGGAGGGGCCGATGAGGGCGACGCTCGCGTTCTTGCCGTGCCGTTCCTTGAGCTTGAGCTCGGCGTCGATGGCCATCATCCCCCAGAGATCCGAGGCGTCCTGGATGGAGACTTTCTCGTCCTCTATAAGGACGTAGACGGGCTTGTCGGACGCGCCGTAGATCAGCAGGCCATCCCAGCCGGCGAACTTCAGGAACGGGCCGAAGTCGCCGCCGCCGTTGGCGTCGCCCCAGCCGCCGTTCTTGGGCGACTTCGCGACGACCTGGAAGCGGTTGCCGAACAGTGGCGTACCGGTGAGCGGGCCCGGGAAGAAGCCGAGGACGTTGTCGGGGCCCAGCGGGTCAGCGCCCTTCGGGATACGGTCGAAAAGCAGCCTCGCGCCGAGGCCATAGCCCCCGAGGTACTGCCGGTACGTCTCCTCGGGCAGCTCCTCCGGGCGGACTTCGCCGGTGGACACGTTGACGTTGAGAATCTTGCCGTTGATGGCCTCGTTGAGCATCTGTGCTGCTCCCTCTAGCGACGCCTGAGAAATGTCGGAGGATGGGGACGGCCCTGGGTCCGGCCCGGGGCGATATCGATCCTATCCCTGCCCTACGGATTAGGTCAATCGAATTGGTGGCGCGAGGCCCTTCCGGTGGGGGTTGTCCTCTGGTGCTACCGCCCAACCGCCTACGCCTTTCAGCCGCAAACCGTTGACAGTCAGATACGTCCGCCGGTACGATGATGAACGGGCGCTCCTCTGCCCCCCAGGCGGAGATGAGCGCCGGTTTCGTTTATCGGCCTGCCTCTGGCAGGCGGGGTGGGTGAGCCCCGGCAGGCCGGGGCAACAGGGTATGCCGAAATACATCTTTGTGACCGGCGGCGTCGTCAGTTCCGTCGGCAAGGGCATCACCACGGCGGCCATCGGCCGCATCCTCAAGTCCCGCGGCGTCACCGTCTCCCTCCAGAAGCTCGACCCCTACCTGAACGTCGACCCCGGCACCATGTCGCCCTATCAGCATGGCGAGGTCTTCGTAACCCAGGACGGCGCCGAAACTGACCTCGACCTGGGCCACTACGAGCGCTTCATCGACCAGGATCTGACGAAGCTCAGCTCCGTCACCACCGGCCAGATCTACCAGGCCGTCATCGCCAAGGAGCGCCGGGGCGAGTTCCTCGGCCGTACCATCC
>JBBITS010000174.1:0-5283 GCA_037440665.1 Chloroflexota bacterium | reverse complement strand
GCTCCGACGAGGAGATCATCGACGAACACGACGTGACGTCGTGGTCGCAGGCTCTCAGCGTGCCGGTCCGCCAGCTACTACGGTCGGGACCGGCGTTGCTGTTCGCGCCGCAGTGCAAGCGGGGCGTGTTTCACGTCGACCCCCGCCACTACTCCGTGGAGGTTCTGCCCGGCGGCGCGGACACGCCGTCGGAGCAGGGCGAAGGGCGCCTGTGCGTGACCAACCTCTTCCTGCGCGGCGCCCCGGCCATCCGCTACGTGACGGACGTGGTGGCCGCCATCGACCACCGGCCGTGTCCGTGCGGGGCGCCGGGCGTCCTGCTGAGGCCGCTGCCGTGAACCGGTTTAAGCAGGGCGGCGAGTACTTCGACGCGGACGAATTGACGCCGCCGCACGTCTACCGCGCGCGACAGTGGGAGCAGTTGAACGCCGTCGTCTCCTACGCGAGGGCGCGGCTTCCCTTCTACCAGCGGCTGTTCTCGGAGGCAAGCGTTCCCCCTGGCCGGTTCGAATCGCCAGAGGAGTATGCGGAGCTGGCGCCACGGACGCGCAAGACCGACCTCATCGCCGCCATCACCCGCGGGAGGTCTGCGGCGTCCGGCATCGAAGCCATCGGGCGGCGGCGGGTCAGCAACCTGGTGATGACGTCGGGCACTTACGGGTTCAATACCTTCGCGCATCTGACGCGCCACGACCTGAACGGCGGCAGCCTATGCAACGCGCTGCGGGAGCTGTGGCTGGTCAAGGTGCGGCCGGGCATGCGCGTGCTCACTCTCAGTCCGGCGTGGCACGCGCTGGCACTGCTGGACACGCGGGCGATCACCGAGATCGGCGCGCAGGTCGTCGTGCCATGGGGCACGTTCTCCCCGCGTTTCGCGCCGAACTTCGTCGACGCCGTGCGGAGGCTCCAGCCCGAGAACGTGCTGGTGACGGCGCCCGTGCTGCGGGGAATGCTCGACGAGTGCGAGCGTCTGGACGTCGTGCCGCGCGATCTCTTTTCGAGCGTGCGGTACGTCGCCTGTGCGGGCGAAGGGCTATCGCTGGCCTTCCGCAAGAAGGTCATCGAGGACTTCGGGCTGGAGGACCTGTTCGAACGGGGCGGCTCCAGCGACGGGATGTTCGGCGGAGCCGAGTGCTGGGCGCACACAGGCCACCACATCTTCGCCGACCTCCACTACGTCGAGATCGTGGATCCACAAACGGGCGCGCCGCTCCCTCCCGGAACACGGGGCAGCGCCGTCGTCACGAATCTGACGATGGGGCGGTCCGTGTACGTCCGTTTCGACACCGAAGACGTCGCCGAGATCAAGCCAGAGCCGTGCCCCTGTGGCCGGACGCATCCGGTGCTGGAGATGTACGGCCGGCTGGCGGACTCGGCCGTGGTGGATGGGCGCATCGTCGCGCCGTACGACATCCGCTGCTGTCTGGACGAGGTCCCGGAGCTGCTGGGGCTGCCGTTCCGCATCGAGAGGTCGCTTACGGGCGAGATCGTGGTCAAGCTGGACCCCGGTTCGGTGAGGCGCGCCGGGGCGCTCGATGACGCCACGGATCTGATTCGCACCCGGCTCGACGTGCCCGCGACGGTAGTCGCAGAGGCCCCTCTCGTCGTAGGCTGGAAGGGTCAGGCGATTCACCGGAGGTAGTTGATGGGAAAAGCGATCGGAGCCCTGCCTTCGTGGTACTGGCCAGATGGCGTGCAGCGATACCTCAAGGCGCCCCGCGTCGCTCTTTATGAACTGACGGTGGGCCGCTGGTCCAGGCGGTACGGGAGTGACCCCGCGCTGGTGACAGCGGCGGGCTCGCGAACGTTCGCCGAACTCGACACCGCAGCCGCGTCGGTGGCGGCGCGCTATCTGGCGCGCTATCCCGACGCCGACGGGCGCGTCGCCGTCGCCGTGCACTCGCCCGACGCCTTCGCGCCGCTGTTCCTGGGCCTGGCCCGCGCCGAGGCGCTGCAACTCGTGTTCGAGGCCGGCTCGAAGCGCGCCGGCGAGGCCCTCGCTGAGTTCCGCCCCGGCCTGCTGATCACCGATGGCGCGCCGCCGCCCGGCGTGACCGCAGAGGTGGTGAGCGCCGCCGAGTTCCTGGAGGCCACGCGAGGTCCGACGCAGCCAGCGCGCGGGCCCGATCCGGCCCGCCAGTGCATCGCTATGCCCGGCCATAGGAGCCCGCTGGTCTGGCATTCGCAAATGACGCTGATGAGCGGCGCGATGGCGTTTGCCGCGTTCGTCAACGTCCAGCCCGCCTCGAAGCTCTTAGTCGCGAAGACGATGGGGAGCTGGGAGACGCTGACCGGGCTTCTCGCGCCGCTGCAGGCAGGAGCGCCCGCCATCCTCGACCCAGGCGACGACGCCGTTGCCCTCGCCAGGCTGGTACGCGAGCACACGCCGCGGGCGTTGTGGATAAGCGCGGACAGTGCGCAACACCTCCTCGACGCGGCGACGCTACTGGTGGCCGCCATCCGCGAAACCAGGCCGGACCTCCTGGTAACGGCGACGCGGCCATTCCCAAAGCGCGTGCGCCGCAGCCTCCGGCGCGTGCTCCAGACGCACGTCCTGACCGTCCTCGGCTACCCCGAGACAGGGCCCATTGCGGCGTGCCACCCGAGCTGGTATCTGGACGAAGCCGCCGGAATCCCGATGACCGGGGTGGACTTCGTGCCAGTGAACCCGGAGACGGGGAAGGTCGTGCAGACGCCGTGGGAGTTGTTGTCGTACGCCGCCGTCGGCGCGTGCACCCACGCGCTAGCGCCCAGCGTCGAGGCTATGGACGAGTCGGGGTCCGACACGATTGACAGCCGGTGCTACAATACCGGCGCCCTGGGGGTAATGGACTCCAACGGGATTCTATTCCTTTTGGATTGACCACTGTCTGATCGGGGCTTCCTCAGCCTGGAAAGGGGTTCTCACATGGTCCGCCAGCTTGCAGATAAGCCCGTGAACGAGATAGAGCAGGTGCGTGAGGCATGGAACTATCCGCTGATGCAGGCCATCTTCCAGCGCCGCGCCCGCCGCTTCCCGCTGGGAGCGGAGATGCCCGGCGGCCTTGCGCCTTTCAAGTCGGAGAAGGACCCGGTCCCCCTCGACGAGATCGAGGAGGCCCTGCTGGTAATGGTGGGGACGGGCCTCTCCGGGCTGAACCTCTCCGATCTGCCCTTCAGCGACGCGTCCGGCGCGAGCTTCTGCGGCAACACCATGATCCAGTTCGCGGGGCGCACTTACGCCTCGCCGTGCGGCTCCCACGGCACGGAGATGTTCTTCACCAACGACGACGGCACCTACTACGTGCAGATGCGCGACAAGCTGCCCGAGAAGATCACCGAGTACGAGACCGAGGACGACCGCGAGAAGATTCTCACGGCGTTCCGCGCCAACACCGTCAAGCTGCTCGACCGCCGCGTCGAAATCCCCGAAGCCGCTCTGCTGCCATTCAACCGCTGGAACGTCAACCAGCCGGGCACAACGCTGTTCATGCCGGTGACGGACGTGACCTGGGAATACATCAATATCCTGATGCTGATGATGGACGAGCCGAACCGCGCGTACGTCTACGACGACATGAACGGCAACGCTGAACCGTTGAAGAAGTTCGCCGACGCCGGGCTCCTCAACCGCGTTCTGGCGCGCCCGCTGTCGGACCTGGAGCATGGGGCGGCGATGGCGACCACCGGGGTCGAGCAGGCGCTCATGGAGCAGAACATGTACCTGGCGGCGCAGGCCATCGGCCTCGGCGGTTGGATCTTCGCCGCCGGTCCGGGGCCCATCGTCATGGGCGGCACGCCGCTGACGCCGGGCCTGGGGTTCCGCTTCCACCAGGCCGAGAAGCCTGGTCCGCGCGGCAGACCCGAGTGGTCTCCGGGCGGCGGACTTCCTCTGCCTGTCGGCGTCGATGGCCTCTTCGAGGCCTACTGCCCGCCGTACTACCGCACGATGTCGGACGCGGTGCAGGCCATTTACGACGCTAAGTGGGGTCCGCGCGGCATCTACATGGGCGACGTGAAGCCGGTGAAGGGGTCGATGGACTCCCCGGCCGTCCCGCGAACGACCGACTGGTGTCTCGAGGCGACCAAGGTCCTCTGCGAGTACATCTGGGAGACCTACGGCCGCTTCCCGGCGACGATGGACCCGATGCAGATGGGCATCTGGTTCCAGGCGCACCACCTAGAGACAGAGTTCTACGACCGCTACTACCACGCCGGTGCGTACCACGAGAACATCGCCCGCCACATGGAGCGCTGGCACGGAGGCAGCGCCGCGCAGGGGGCGGCTGTCCGCGAACTGGCCACCACCCGTTAGAGACGAACTCGCGAGGCCCGGGAGGAAGCGGCCCGGGCCTCGCTCTCCGAGCCCCGCCGCGACGGCCCTGCGCGAAGCAGGGCAGGGGGGAGGAAACCAACGCGCGACGATGATGATCTCTCGGCTACCAACTTCAATGAGCTTGTCCTGAAATCGCCCGTCCCCGTCCTGGTGAACTTCGGAGCGTCATGGTGCCCCGCCTGCCGCATCATGACCGCGTCTCTCGGCGCGCTGCGCAGCCGATACCGGGACTACCTAAACGTCTACCGTGTCTCCGTTGATGATCCTGTGTCGATGGAAATCAGACAGCAGTGTCTCTGGCCGATGGGTGCTTCGTTTAGCACAAATCTGATCCCGGTCACACTCGTCTTCGCCGGAGGCAGCGTCGCCGACACGCTGTACGGTGCGCACCCGGCCCGCGATGTCCTGGCGCGCATCGCCCATCTGTTGCCGCCGGGATCGCCCGATCTAACGGACACCGCGCCGGCAAGGGTTGTGGCAGGACGGCCGGGCGCCGCAGGACAGCCCGCCGAACTGCAGCTCACGCCTGAGGAGCTGGAGGCCGTCGAGCGCGAACAGGAAACAGACCGGGCGCGCGGCTCTTTCTGAGCGTGACCGTCGCTCACGCCTCCGGTACAATCGCCCCACCATTCACTGCGGAGGCGCAGGCGTGAAGTACGATGTTATTGTCATCGGCGCCGGGTCATCCGGTTCAGTCATCGCCGCGCGGGCGACCGAGGACGCCGGCAGGAACGTGCTGCTGCTCGAGGCAGGGCCGGATTACCCGACCGTCGAGTCGCTGCCCTTCGACCTCCAGAACGTCTACAACAACTCCTACGTCGACCACGACTGGCGGTTCCAGGCCGTCCCGCGCGCTGACGGGCGGGAGATGTTTTTCCCACGCGGCAGGGTCGTCGGCGGGTCGTCGTCAGTGAACACGGCCATCGCCCTGCGCGGCACGCCGGAGGACTACGACGATTGGGCACGAC
>JBBITS010000173.1:0-5306 GCA_037440665.1 Chloroflexota bacterium | reverse complement strand
TCCTGTTCTGGACGCCGCCCCGCGACGGTTACGCCGCCGCAGGCGCTTACATCACGCTCATCCTCTTCCTCCAGCGCATCGCAGGCACGCTGTCGGGCGGACCGATGGAGGCGCTGCTGCCGGAGGTCGCCCGCACGCCTGGCGCGCGCGTCAGCAACGTCGCGTGGCAGTTCATCTTCGGTTCGGCGGGCGCGATTTTCGGCCTCGTGGTCACCGGCCTCATCATCGACAACTGGGGCTTCGTCGCCATGGGCGCCACCGTCGCCGTCCTGGCCACCGTGTCGCGCTACGTCGGCATGTTCGGCGTCTGGCGCCACGTGCCGCGCGACGTCGAGCCGGTGCGCACCAGCGTGACAGTCTCCATCCGTGACACGTTCCGCAACGACCAGTTCCTGTACTTCCTGCCCACCTTCGTCTTTTTCAACATGGCGATCCTTCTGCTCACCGCAGCTCTGCCGTTTTTCGCCGACGTCGTGATCCTCGGCGACGCCGAGGAGCGCGAGCTGAGCGTCCTGGGGATATCCTTCACGCTCGGCGAGGGCGGCATAGCGTCCCTCCTGTTCGGGACCTTCCTGCTATCGGTGCTGCTGGCTCTGCCGGCCATCTACTGGCTCGCCCGCCGCTTCGGCAAGGCGTGGGTCTACTCGTGGGCCATGCTGGCCGGAGTGATCGCCTTTCCGGTGTTGTTCTTCATGGGCTTCGTCCCCGGCGTCGACCGCCTCCTCCAGAGCGTGCTCTTCTGCCTCGTCGCCGGCATCCCCACCGTCGGCGTCTTCACCTTTCCTAACGCCATCATGGCCGACATCATCGACTACGACGCCGTGCGCACGGGCATGCGCCGCGAGGCCGTCTACTACGGCACGCAGAACGTCATCGAGAAGTGGGCGGGCGCCCTCATGAACCCGATCTTCGCCGGCCTGTTGCTGTTCGGCGAGACCACCGCCGACCCTCTGGGGATACGCCTGATGGGTCCCATCGCCGGGGCCGCCGCGCTCATCGGCTACGTCTTCTTCCGGGGCTACCGCCTCCCCGATCACGTGACGCCGGAGACCGTCGCCGCGATGGAGGCCGCCCGCGGCTAGCGGCTCGCCTCCCACGGATCCCAGCCCGGACCGCCGCCCGCGAGCTTCGACGGGTCGCCGAACACGGCCCCGGCCTCGACCTCCTTCATCAGGTCGCGCCCCAGGACGGCGCTGGCCGTGCCCACGCCACCGCGCATGACGCCGACGATGCCGTGCCCGAAGGTTGTGCTCGCGCCCGCCAGGTACAGCCCCTCGACCTCCGTCGCGGGCGCCGGTCGCGCCGGGCCGAACTGATCCGTCGCCAACTCGATGCCGTACGACGTGCCGCCCGTCGAGAGCGTGTACTTCTCCTGCGTGACAGGCGTCGCCGCCTCTTTCCAGACGATGTGCTCGCGCAGGCCGGGGATGGCGACCTCCGCCGCTTCGATCATCACATCGGTCAGGTGGTCCTTGAACGAGCGGTAGGCGCGGTTCTGATGGTAGCGCTCGCCCTTCGCGGGGCCTTCGCTCACCCGCCAGACGTCGTAGCCGGCGGGAACCCATGTCATGATCTCCAAGCTCGAATACCCCTTCGGGGCGATCCGCTCCGTGTGCGGGTCCTTGCGCGAGCCCGCGGTGATGAACAGGAACAGGTCGTCGGGCATCCGGCCCTCGTCGCACTGACGGTAGATGGCGTCGGTGTCCAGCGTCGTGCTGGTCCAGAAGTTCGTGTTGGGGATCATCTCGCGCAGGTCGACGTCGAGTCCCAGGTACACACAGAAGATGGGCAGCGCCATCCGGTACGACTCGATGCGCTGGACCGTGGACGGCGAAAGGTGTTCGCGGCCCACCATGTCGAGCATCGTGCGCTTGAGGTCGGCGTTGGAGATGACGACCGGCGCCCGCAGCTCCTCTCCGGTGGTCAGGCGCACGCCCTTCGCGCGGCCGTTTTCGATCACGATGCGTTCCACGCGCGTCCGCGTGCGCAGCTCGCCGCCGTTGGCGCGCAGGACGTCGACCAGATGGCCGACGAACACCTGCCCGCCCCCGCGCGGGTAGTACGCGCCCTTGAGGTAGTGATCGAGGAAGGCCGCGTGCAGCGCCACCGGCGTGCGCCACGGCGGCACGGCGTAGGCGCCCGTCTCGGCCATCATCACCGCCCGCGCCTTCTGACCGAGGCCGGCCTCGTTGAACAGATCGGTCAGCGGACGCGCGGCCCACTTCAGAAACAGGGGCGCTTCCTGCGCCAGGCGTCCCAGGTCGGCGGGCGTGGGGCTAGACGAGAGCTTGCGCACGCCTTCGAGGACCGCCTGCAGCGCGTCGATGACGCCGTGGATCGCCGTTTCGTCGTCGGGGAAAGCCGCCACCAGCCGCTCCCGGTAGCGGTCCCACCCTTTCGGTACCTTGAACTCGACGCCGGGCAGGAGGATGGTGTCGAAGCCGTCGGGGTCCATCTCCAGGAACTCGATCTTGCCTTCTAGGCCGGCGCCGCGCAGGACCGTGGGGATCGTCCCCTCAGGACCGCAGTCGCCGACGTAGTGCACGCCTACGTCGAACTCGAACCCCGTCCCGCCGGGACCCTTGCGGCGGAAGACATGGGCGTTGCCTCCGGCGACGTAGTGATGTTCGAGGACCAGCGTCCGCCGGCCGTTGGCCGCCAGATAGGCGGCGGCGACGAGGCCGCCCAGGCCCGACCCGATGACGATCACGTCCCACTCGCTCGTGTTCACACGCGCCTCCAACAGCAGGGGTACCACTTCGATGCGGCGGCGAGAGGCTCCCGGTCACGGGTAATCGCTGGGGACGCGAAGGGACAAGGGCCAGCCGTCCCGAACCCGGTCTCATCATGCTTATTCGGCGGTCAAGGGCCACACAGGCAATATAGACAACAGCGCTCCAGCAGTCGGTCAGTGAGCGACCACGAGGGCGCGATCACGGATTCCACCTCACTCTCTCGGTCCCCCTCTCCGCGTCGACGCGGAGAGGGGGATGTCGGCAGACAGGGGGTGAGGTGAGAATGGACGTTAACGCACCGGTCTCATCCGGCCAGTGTCATTGGGCCAGATATTACTTCAATGACCAACAGAACCGTCACGCAGACGCCGAGGCCAGCGCCGCGGCTACCGTGTTGCCGCAGGCCAGGCCGCTCATCATCGCGCCGCCGATGCCGTGCCCGAAGACGGTGTTGGCCCCGCAGAGGTACAGGCCCGGGATTTCCGTCTGGAAGGGAAGCCTCTTGGTGAGGAACTGGTCCGGGCTGTGCTCGAGGCCGTAGCTGGTGCCGCCCGTCGATAGCGTGAAGCGCTCCTGCGTCAGCGGCGTCGCGCACTCCTCCCACACGACGTTGCGGATGAAGCCCGGCATCATCTCGTCCACCACCGCCAGTATGCGCTCGCGCAGCAGCGCCTTGGTGGTCTCGTAGTCCGCCGTATGACGGTAGCGTCCGCCCTCAGCGGGCGAGCGCTGCGCGCCCCACGACGTCAGTTGCGCCGGGGCGATGGTCATGAGCTGAAGGTTCGTGTAGCCCTTCGGCGCGATGTTCTCGCTCTCCGGGTCTTTCAGCGAAGCGATGGAGATGAACACCATCGGCTTCTCCGGTATCCGCCCCTCGTAGCACGCTTCGTGGTCCTCTTCCAGCGTGTAGCCGGGGAACAGGAGGACGTTGCTGTTGGGCAGACCCAGATTCTCGGGCGGAACGCGCATCGCCATGTAGATGACGAACAGGGGCAGCGCCATGCGGTACTCCTTCAGGCGCTGCGCCAGGCCGGCGCTCAGATGTTCCTCTCCCACCATCTCCAGCAGCGTGCGCTTGCCGTCGGCGTTCGACACGACGACCGGCGCGCGAAGCTCGCCGCCCTTCGCCATGCTCACGCCCACCGCCCGGCCGTCCTCGACGATGACCTTCTCGACGCGCGAGCGCAGACGGACCTCGCCGCCCCCGCGCTCGATGGCCCTCAGAAAGCCGTCGATGAGCGCCCGCGACCCGCCGCGCACGAAGTAGGCGCCCTCGCGCAGGTAGTGGTCCATGACGCCCGCGTGAATGCCCACCGAGGCCCGTGACGGCGGCGCGGCGTAGGTGCCGCATTCGGCGGCTAACACCAGGCGCAGGCGCGCGCTCATCTCCAGCGCGTCAAACACCGAGCCCAGCGTCGTCTCGGTCCACGGGGTGCCGAGCAAACGCTGGAGCGCGGGAGGATCGCCGGGAGCCCCCCTCATGTTGGCGAGAACCCACAGCATGTACTCGACGTAGCGGTCGACCGCAGCCCGTTCCCCAGGGAACGCCTCTCGTAGGCGTTCCTGATAGCGGTCCCAGCCCGCTGGCTCGCGGAAGGTCAGGCCGGGGAGCATCACTGTGTCGAAGCCGTCACGGTCCATGGGCACGAACTCGACGCCCTCGACGCCCATAGCCTCCAAGATCGCCGAGAAGCCGCCGCCTACGTAGTGCAGGCCGACGTCGAAGTCGAACTGCTTGTGACGCCGGAACGTCTGGGCGTTGCCGCCGGGGACGAAGTGGTGCTCCAGCACCAGAGGCCGCTTGCCGGCCTTGGCCAGGACCGCCGCCGCGGCCAGGCCGCCTATGCCCGAGCCGATGATGATGGCGTCGTATCCTTCCCGCTCCATGGCCGGTCCTCCTTTCACAATGGCCGCTGCGCCTCCAGCGCCCGGTCGAAGAACCGGTCGATGTCGCTCAGCAACTGATCGTCGAGGCGTTCCTCGAGTCCCAGGAGGCTCAGCAAGTCAATCACCTGACCCACGCCCATGAAGAGCCAGGCGGCGGCGTCTACGTTAACGCCCTCGCCGACGAGGCCCTGCCTCTGGGCGGCGGCGAAAAGTCCTCGTACGAAGTCGAAGACGCCCAGATACGCCTCCCGCAGGAGGGTTTGAGTATCGTGCTCCTGCGACTCCGCCACGGCGCGAGCGCGCACCCTCAATGGCTCGGGCTCCTCTCGCACATTGTGGAAGTACCAGGCGCCGATGGCGGCGATGGCCTGGCGCGGGCTGGCCTGACTGGCGGCCACCCGTCTCCATTCGTCCAGAACGTGGTCGCGGCAACGCTCCAGCACGTCCAGATAGAGCGCCCTCTTGTCGTCGAAGTAGCGGTACAGGGTTGGTTCGCCCACGCCCGCCTCACGGGCGATCTCTACGGTGCCCGCCGAGCGGTAGCTGGCGGCGGCGAAGACGCGAAGGGCCGCCCGTATGATGTCTTCTCGCCGCTCGTCGGCCGGGCGGCGCTGGGCGCGAGAACGGCTGGTGACCACAGCGCCTGCCTCCCCCCTTCGGCGCGTAGTGAATTATCACTACACT
>JBBITS010000172.1:0-5325 GCA_037440665.1 Chloroflexota bacterium | reverse complement strand
CAGCGCCGCCGGAAAGCCGTCGCCGCCCTCGCCTTCACCGCCGAGGTCCGTCAGCACCGACGGCGTCGGCCGTTGCGTCGCCTCCGCCGTGGGTTTCGCCGTCGGCTCGGCGCGTGGCCCGAGGCCGACCGACGCCCGCCAGTCGTTCTCCAGTTGCTGCGCGCTGACGCCATAGACATCTTGAAGCGCATTATCGAGAGTGGATCCCTCTTTGAACGTGGCGAACAGGTCGCCGAACCTCTCCTCACCGTACGTGTCCACCAGGTACCTCACCAGCGAGTACGCCTGGCCGTAGAACAGGCCCACGGTGTCCGGGCCGCTGCCCGCGCTGGAGGAGGCAAGCGCTTTCATGGTCAGGACCCTGTCGCGCTCGATAGCGTCTTCCAGTGCGTCCAGCTCGCCCGGCAGCAACTCCTCCTGGGCCCACACGGCCGTGCCCTCGTTGAGCCAGCGTGGGATGTCGAATGGGCCCTTCGTCGCTTCGCGGATGATGATGTGCGCGACCTCGTGCCGCGTGACGTCGGCGGTGGCTACGTCGGCCGACACCATCGCCGTGTCGGAGAAGTAGACCTCACCTAAAGTGACCACGCCCTCGCGGTTGAAGGGCGAGAGTATGGCAGGCTGCATCGCCTGGGCGTTGTCGTACAGGAACACCTTGACAGGGAAAGCGACATCGGTCTCAAGGATCGCCCCAAGGCGGCCCAGCGTCTCCAGAGCCGCTGCGAGGACCGTCTCGGCCGTGCTTTCCGCGCGCCCGTAGTAGTACACGGTCACGTTGCCCTCGGACAGCGTCTGCCAGTCGAACCGCGTGTCCTCGTAGACGTAGACCTGCGAGTCCGTGGTGTACGACATGCCGTCGGCGAAGGTGAACTCCCAGGCGTAAGTGATCTCCGTGCCCGGGATGATGAAGGTGTCGAGCGTGGCGCCGACCGTGTGGTTGCAGCTCAGCGCGGTCGTCCCGGCGCACTCCGCCACCGCCGACGCCTTTGTGCCGTCGGGCGCGATGGCGTACAGCAGGCGCACCTCGGCGGGCTCCTCCTGGGCTTTCGCTTCTATGGAAAAGCGCGCGCCCTGTGGGAACCGGGTCTCCACCTCGGTGCGTTCGACTGTGACGCCGCTCTGGGCCGGCGCCGGCTCCGCGGCCAGGCCGGCCATGAGCGCGGCTGCAACGAGCGCTATGACGATCCGCTTCATTCGCTCGCGCCCACGGTGGCCTTCAGATACGCCTTCATCAGGTCGTCCAGTTCGCCGTCCAGCACCGCCTCCACCTGCTTGGCGTCGCGGATCTCAGCGTTGGAGCGGTAGTCCTTGACCAGCTTGTAGGGGTGCAGGACGTAGCTGCGGATCTGGTTGCCCCATTCGGCTGAGACGTGCTCGCCCTTGATGCGCGCCTGCTCCTCGGCGTGCCGCTGCATCTCCAGTTCCAGCAGCCTCGCCTCCAGCACCTTCATCGCCGACTCACGGTTCCGGTGCTGCGAGCGCTCGTTCTGGCACGTCACCACGATGCCTGTCGGGACGTGCGTGATGCGGATCGCCGTCGAGTTCTTCTGGACGTTCTGCCCGCCGTGGCCCGACGCCCGGAAGACGTCCACGCGGATGTCGTCCTCGTTCACCGACACCTCCGACGGGCCCTCGGCCTCAGGCATGACCTCCACCTTTGCGAACGACGTATGCCGCGCGTGCGCAGCGTCGAAGGGAGAGAGACGGACGAGCCGGTGCACGCCGCGCTCCCCTCGCAGCCACCCGTAGGCGTGCGGCCCTCTGACCTCGACGGTCGCACTCTTGACTCCCGCCTCTTCGCCGGGCATCTCATCCAGTACGTCGACGGCGAATCCGCGGCGCTCGGCCCAGCGGACGTACATCCGCAGCAGCATCTCAGCCCAGTCCTGCGAGTCGGTGCCACCCGCCCCCGCGTGCACGGCGAGGATAGCGTTGTGGTCGTCGTACGGCCCTGAGAACGAAAGCTCGAACTCGAGGTCGGCGTATTCGCGCTCGACGGCTTCGGTGTCGCGCGCGAGGTCGGCCGCCATCGACTCGTCGCCTTCGGCCTGCGCCAGCTCGACGAGGTCCAGCAGCTCGCGGACGCGCGTCCTGATGCCGCGCCAGGTGTCGATCTGGCGGCGCAACGCGGAGAGGCGGCGCATGGTTTCCTGCGCTGCCTGAGGGTCGCTCCAGAAGTCTGGTTGAGACGAGCGCTTCTCTAGTTCGAGGGCATCGCGCTCCAGCCGCGCAACGTCAAAGACGCACCATGACGTGCGCGATCTGGTCGAGGAGGTCAGTCAGCCGCTTCTTCAGTTCATCCATCGGTGCTCCTTCCCATTCCTCCCCATCATGTACGGACGTTCGCCCGATCCGCAAGGAGGCGGCGCTTGCGCTCGCCCGCCGCGATGTCGGCCAGCCGCGTCGGCTCCGGCAGGCGGTAGCGGCGCGCCAGCCGCAGCGTCCACGCCTCGCACGCCGCGAGGCTCAGCCGGTGGCCGGCGGAGACGTAGACCGGACGCACGCCGTCCTGCGTGCGCACCAGGCTGCCGATGACCTCTCCGCCGTCGGTGAGCGCGGCCACGCTGCCCCGCTGGCGCCCCGGCTCCTCTTCGACGCCGCACAGGCGTGACTTGGCGCAGCCGATGGCCGGCACGTCGAGCAGCAATCCCAGGTGGCAGGCCAGACCAAAGCGTCGCGGGTGGGCGTAGCCCTGCCCGTCCACCACCACCAGGTCCGGCGCCAACCGCAGACGGCGGAGGGCTTCTCGAAGGACGGGCAGCTCCCGGAACGAGAGGAGGCCGGGGACATACGGAAACGTCAGCGGCGCCTCGGCGACCACCGTCTCGACGACATCGAGCGCCGGGTACGAGAGAACGACGATGGCGCCGACGCCCGCGCGCTCGCGGCGGTCGATGGCGACGTCGACGCCGGCCACCAGACGCACGTCGTCCTCGCGCAGGTCGCCGTCGCGCACGACCAGCGGCGCGAGGCGTCGCTGAACCCCGACGGCCTCGGCGTACGAGAGGTCCCACGGGTGCAGGTCGCGGAACTCCACGGCGCCATTGTACGCGCGGCGCGCCCCTCATCCCCCTTGTCGGCCAACGGCGCGGCCCATAGCATGACCGCGACGTGAGACGAATCGCTCTGCTGCCCCTCTTCGGCCTTCTGCTGTCCGGTTGCGGCATCGGCTTCGGGAGCGGCCCCGACGGGACCGAGGTCTTCCAGCGCCTCGCAGTCCAAGGCGAGCTGCGCCTGGGCCAGCCCGCGACGCTCGTCGTCACCTGGGAGCAGCCGTATCCCGTGGACATCGACGTCGAGTGCTTCCTCAAGCGCGGCAAGAAGGCCGTGCAGGTCCTGGGCGGCGACACCATCCCCGGCTCGCCCGGCGCCGACCCGACAGACCCGGAGCAGACGCCGGAGACCGGGTCGTTCAGCTTCGACTTCGTCCCGGAGCAAGCGGGCAGCTACAAGCTGGAGTGCGAGACGCCCGCCGACGACAATAACGCCATCAGTGAGACCGTGACCGTCCTTCCCCCGTAGGCGCTTTCCCGCTTGCCGCGCGAGCGCAGGTAGGGTACACATGGCGGGACATGGCTGACGCCTCGCCCGATCGCTCCCTTCGCGCCCTCTTTCTGTCCGTGGAAATGAGCCCGCTCGCCAAGGTCGGCGGTCTGGCCGACGTCGCGGGGTCGCTGCCGCGCGCGCTGCGCCGCGCGGGCGCCGACGTCCGCGTCGCCATGCCCTTTCACGCCACCATCGACCGGGCGGGCCTCGAACTGCACCAAGTAGCCGTAGGCGTCGACGTTCCGGCGCGAGGACAGGCGGAAGCAGTCGACGTCTGGCAGGCCAACGTCCGCGGCGTGCTGGTGTACCTGGTCGAGAACGAGCGCTTCTTCGGCCGCGAGCGCGTGTACGGCTACGACGACGACGTCGAGCGCTGGCTGTTCTTCTGCGACGCCCTGCTGGCCTCGGCCGGACACCTCGGCTTCGCGCCCGACGCGCTGCACCTGAATGACTGGCACGTCGCCTTCGTCGCCACGCGCCTGGTCAACGGCGAGCACCCGTGGGCGCGCTCCGGCACACTGCTTACCATCCACAACCTGGGCCTGCCTGGTCCGTTCGGGCATGACTTCGCCGAAGCGGCCGGCTTCACTCCGGACGCCATGCGCGTGCCCGAGGGTCTGGATCCCGGCCTCGCGTTCTCTGGCATGGCGCAGGGAATACTGCACTGCGACTACGTGAACACCGTGAGCGAGACCTACGCGCGGGAGATCCTGACGCCGGAGTTCGGCGCGGGCCTCGACCCGCTGCTCCGCGCGCGGGCCGACCGGCTGTCGGGCATCGTCAACGGCATAGACTACGACGAGTTCAACCCGGCGACCGACCCGCACATCGCGACCTTCGACGCCGGGACGCTCGACCGCCGGAGCGAGAACAAGCGCCGGTTGCAGGCCCGCTCCGGGCTGCCCCAGAGGCCGGACATGCCCCTGCTGGGCTTCGTCGGGCGACTGTTCCACCAGAAGGGCGCGGACATCATGGAGGACGCCGTCGAGGCGCTGGCGGCGCAGGGCGTCGATCTCCAGCTCGTCGCGCTCGGCACCGGTGACGAAGCCCTGCACGAACGCCTGCTGTCGCTGGAAGCGCGGTTCCCGCAACAGGTGAAAGCGCACATCGGCTTCGACGTTCCCCTTGGGCAATTGATATACGCCGGCTGCGACCTGTTCCTGATGCCCTCACGATACGAGCCGTGCGGCCTCGGGCAGATGATCGCCCAGCGCTATGGCGCCGTCCCGGTCGTACGGCGGACCGGCGGCCTCGCCGACACCGTAGACGAGTGCGACACGGCTCAAGGTATCGGCACGGGCTTCCTGTTCGACGACGCGACGCCGCAGGCGCTCGAAGGCGCGCTGCGCCGCGCTTTCGCCGTCTACGCCGATAGGGACGCCTGGCGCGCGCTACAGTCGCGGGGTATGGCGCGGGACTTCACGTGGGATCGCGCGGCCACACGGTACCTCGAACTCTACGCCCGGGCGCGGGATGCGCGCGCCTCCGCGCCACGGGCCCCGGAGGCCTGAATCATCCCTGAGAAGCTGTACCTGGGCCTCGACCTGGGCGCGACGAAGGTTCTCGCGTTGGTCGCCACCGCGCGGGGCAAGGTTCGCGGCTCACACCGCGTGCCGACGAACCCCGGCGAAGGGCCCCAGGCGGTCGTCGTCCGCATGGTCGCCTGCGCCCGCGAGGCCTTTGCCGAGGCGGGCACGGAGATGAGCGACGTAGCGGGCGTCGGCGTCATGGCGGCGGGGCCTATCAACATCCCGCGCGGGATCATTACTACGCCGCCCA
>JBBITS010000171.1:0-5330 GCA_037440665.1 Chloroflexota bacterium | reverse complement strand
GAGGAGAAGCTACGCGAGCTCCTCGGCGAGGAGGCCGCGCAGACCCTCGAGCAGCTCAAGCAGTTCCTCGAGATACTCGAGGAGGCCGGCTACATCCGCCGAAAAGGCGGGACCTGGGAGCTGACGCCCCGGGGCACGCGCAAGATCGGCCAGAAGGCGCTGGGCGAGATCTACGCGCAGCTCAAGAAGGACGCCCTGGGCAAACACGCCACCCGCGAGCGGGGAGCTGGCGGCGAGCGCGGCGACGAGACGAAGAAGTACGAGTTCGGCGACCCGTTCCACCTGGCGCTGGACAAGACGATCATGAACTCCCTGCAGCGCGAGGGCCTCGGCGTGCCCGTGAAGCTCGACAAGGACGACTTCGAGGTCTACCGCTCGGAGCTGCTGACGCAGACGGCGACCGTCATGATGGTCGACCTGTCATGGTCGATGGCGCTGCGGGGGTCGTTCCAGGCGGCGAAGAAGGTGGCGCTGGCGCTGAACAACCTCATCCGCGCGCAGTTCACGCGCGACAGCCTGTACATCATCGGATTCTCGGCCTACGCCCGCGAGCTCAAGGCCGAGCAGTTGCCGTACGTGCGCTGGGACGAGAGCGTGCTGGGGACCAACATGCACCACGCGTTCATGCTGGCGCAGCAGCTTCTGGCGAAGCACAAGGTGGGCACCCGTCAGATCATCATGATCTCCGACGGCGAGCCGACGGCGCATCTGGAGCGCGGCCGGTCGTACTTCGCCTATCCGCCCAGCCCTATCACCATCCGCGAGACCCTGAAGGAAGTGAAGCGGTGCACGCAGAAGGACATCACCATCAACACCTTCATGCTCGACCGCAACTACTACCTGAAGGAGTTCGTGAACCAAGTGGCCAAGATCAATAAGGGCCGGGTCTTCTACACGACGCCCGACAAGCTCGGCGAGTACATCCTTGTGGACTACGTGCGCCACAAGCGGAAGAACATCCGCGGCGCGGCGTAGTAGGGCAGACGCTACCTGTGCCTCTCGGGCAGGTCCACGCCCAGGAGCGGGGCGAGGATCTCCTTCAGCTCGCGGGGTTCCGGGAAGCGTCCCGCGTCCTTGTTCGAGAACACGCGCTCGCCGTCCAGCCAGACGGCGAACACGCCGCCCGACGACGGTCGCAGCTCGATGGCCTCGACGCGCTGCTCGAAGGCGTTCAGCAGCTCCTGCGCTGTCCAGAGCGCCCGCGCGCTGAACTTGCACGCGGTGCAGTACTCGATGGCGATACGTCCTCTGCGCTCGCTCACTGGGCGATCCCTCCGGCGGACGGGGACGCCGCCGTTCTCGTGATCACGACGCGCGGGAAGGGCAGGGCGATGCCCTCGTCGCGGAACCGCTCTTCGACGCGCCGGCGCAGCTCGCTCACCACCTCCCACACGCGCGCCGGCGGCGCGTCGGCGGGCAGCGTCACCGCGATGCCCACGTCCTGCACGCGGCTGACCTTCAGGCAGGCCGGAGGCTGCAACACCAACTGGCCGAAGTAGGGGTCCGAAGCCAGGCTCGCGCCCGCTTCGTCGATGGCCCGCGCGACGCGCGCGACGTCGGCGCCAGTGGTGGCGCTCAGGCGCGTCCACGTCCGCGTGAGGTTCGTTGCCACCGCGACCTGGCTGTTGGGGACGTAGTGTACTGCGCCATCGAGGTCGCGGACGACTGTCCGGCGCAGGTTCAGGTCCTCGACGATGCCCTCGCGGCCGGCGACGTTCACCACGTCGCCGATGGCGTACTGGTTCTCGAGGAGGATGAAGACGCCGTTGATGGCGTCGCGCACCAGGCTCTGCGCGCCGAAACCGACGGCCAGCCCGACGATGCCCGCGCCGGCAAGCACGGGGCCGACGTTCACGCCGAGCTCGGTCACAGCCGTCACGAAGCCGACGCCGATGACCAGCACCGCCATCGTGCGATGGATCACCGTCATGACCGTCTGGAGACGCTGTTCCTCCTCTGCGGGCAGGCCGGCCGACGTGCGGCGCACGACCCGGCGCACCGCCGGGCTGATGACGCGATCGAGGACGATCAGGATGATCGCGACCGCCAGCGCGACGCCGAGGACGCGTCCGCCGCGGACGCCGACCTCGCGCCAGACTTCATCCCAGTCGATGGTGAGCAACAACGTCATGGGAGTGCGGTTCTTCGTGTGACGACTGGTCCTCCCACGGAGTGAAGACCATCAGGTAGAGGATGACGATCATCGTAAGAAACAGCGTGTTACCGACGAACGCGGGCAGGGGCTTGTGTAGCGCCGCCCGAAGATCGGAAGGAACCGCCGCGCCGTCTGGCAGATCGCTTGCCTGCCGGGCCAAACGTATGGCAAGCGGTCTGAGGTAGACCAGGCCCACGATGAAGGCCGCGAAGTACAGCGTCTGCGCGACCGTCAGCCACGTCTCGCCGAGGCTGATCTCGGCGCGCCAGGCGATGAGCCAGCCAGTAATCGGGATCGCTACTGCCGCCGGCAAGATCAGGAAGTCCTCTGCCAACTTCATCAGAGACAGGTGCGTCCTCACCGCTGCTGCTGACTCCGAGCGAGACGCGAGGATGCCGTTCGGGATAATCAGGCCCTGACCCATGAACAGCACAAGCACTGATAGGACGTGCAGGAATTGAAATGTCATGATCTGATCTGCAAGGCTCATCTGATAGACTTGTTCCTTCCAGCGCCTTCCGGCGCGCTACAGCTCCGGCGCTCTCCATGGCAGGCCAAGCGCCTCGGCTACGGGTTGCTGGGTGAGGTGGCCCTGGTACGTCGAGAGGCCTGCGCGCAGGGCAGGATTCCGGCGCATCGCCTCCTCCGGTCCCAGGTTGGCGATCAGCAAGACGTAAGGCAACGTGGCCGCCGTCAGAGCGGCCGTAGCGGTGTGCGGCACCGCGCCGGGCATGTTCGGGACGCAGTAGAAGATGACCCCGTACTCGACGTAGATCGGATCGGCGTGCGTCGTCGGCCGCGCCCCCTCTACGGAGCCGCCCTGGTCGATGTCGACGACCACGACGACTGCGCCCGGACCCATCGACCGCACCATGTCGCGCGTGATCACGCGCGGCGCCTTGCCGCCAAAGACGTGGGCCGCCGTGATAAGCACGTCTGCGCCCGACAGCGAAGATCGCAGCGACGTCGGGTTGGACATGAGCGTCGTAACGCGGCCCGGCCAGCGTTCGGCTATCTGCCGCAGCCGTCCGGCGTCGATGCCGAGCACGGTGACGCGCGCCCCGATGGCGATGGCCTCGGCGGCGGCGTTGGTGGCGACGGTACCAGCGCCCAGGATGACAACGTGGGCTGGCGCCGCGCCCGACAGTCCGGACAGCAGCTTGCCGCGTCCGGGCCCCGGCTTGCGCAGAAACTGCGCGCCGACTTCGGTGGCGAGGCGGCCCGCGATCTGGCTCATCGGGATGAGGAGCGGCAACTGGCCGTCGGGCAGGCGCACGGTCTCGTAGGCGATGGAGGTCGTGCCCGCCTTTAGAAGAGCGTCCGTCACTTCACGCGATGCGGCCAGGTGTAGGTACGTGAACAGCGTCTGCTGCTGGCGCAGAAGGGCGAACTCCAGCGGCTGCGGCTCCTTCACCTTGACCACGAGGTCCGCCTGGGCCCAGACGTCCGATGCGGACGCGACGACCTCGGCCCCCGCCGCGGCGTAGGCGTCTTCGTCAAACCCGGCGTCCACGCCCGCGCCGGCCTGGACGACGACCCGGTGGCCCGCCAGCGTAAGGCTGGCAGCGCCCTCGGGGGTCAGGCCCACGCGGTGCTCCTCGATCTTGACTTCCCTGACAGAGCCGACGATCATGCGCGCCTCGCGTTCAGCATTCGCCTGCCATTGTGAGGGAACCGCCGGTTGAGACCAAGGAGAACCGGTCAACCACCATCGCGCGGCTTCACCTTCAGCACGCCCGACATGCCCGCGTTGGTGTGAATGGTGCAGTGGAAGATGTAGGTGCCCGGCTTCTCGAACGTGAGCGCGTAAGTCATCCGGGGATTGGTGACGCCCATCATGCCGGAGCTGATGTATGTCTTGTCATCGAAGCCGGGCGGGGGGTCCACCGGCTCGACGGATTCCGGATTGAGGATGATGTCGAGGCCGCGTCCGTCGGCGCTGGCGCGGACGAGGACGAAGTCGGGCGGCTTCCTGCCCGCGTTGAAGATGACGTTGTGGAAGTTGCGTTCGTCGTTCTGGAAGATGACGGTGTCGCCCGCCGCTATCTCGAAGTCGTTGCTCACGAACTGCGTGATCTGCACCCGGGGCGTCACCAGACCCACGTTCACACGCCACGTCTGCGGGCCGTCCGGCGGTCCTACCGGCTGGAATCGCTCCTGGGCGTCGGCCAGCAGTTCTTCGGCTTCGCGGACATGTGTTGCCAGATCCTCCTGGCCCTGAGCCTCGACGGCCTCCGGCGATGGTACCGGGGCGTCCGGCTCAGCGACGACCACCACGCCGTGCATGTGCAGAGGGTGCACCATGCAGAGGTAGGGATACGTTCCGGGGCGCGAGAACTCCAATTCGAACTCGCCGGGCTGGGGGATGCCGATGAAACCGGAGTTGAAGTAGCCCTTGCCCGCGTAGACTTCGGCTGGCTTGTGTGGCAGCGCGAAGTCCGGGTTGAACATCGTCCGAGATGGGTCCTCCGGGTCAGGAACCAGGTACCCCGAACCGGGCAGCATGTCGCGCCCGGCGAGAAACGTAACGGTATGCCCCTCGTACCCCTCCGACGTCCACCTTATGCGGTCGCCCGCGCGGATGACGATCGTCTCGGGCATGAAGGCCTCGATGTCGAAGGAACGTTCGACGGCGCCCGCGATGATGTGGAACTCGGCGGGACCGGGCGGGGCGAAGCTTGCGACCGGGGACGAGGTGGGAGAAGGAGCGGGAGTCTCCCGCGTCTCACCCTGACCTTCGTCTGATCCGTTGCCGCCGTCGCATGCGGCCAGGGCGCACGCGCCCACGGCCATCGCAACGGCGAGCCACGCAAGACGCCGTCCTGCGCGATGTGCTTGCACGCACGCCTCCGAGCGAACGTCTGCCGTCCGACGGCAGGTTGGCGTCACTATGACCGCGCGCGAGCGTGAGATCAACGTTGTGAACGAGAGGTGCAGGCGAAAGGCCAGCGCCTGGAACGAGAAGAAACGTCTTACCGCGAGGGGCGGCCTCTCAGGATGACGCGGGAGCGCTAGTAACGGCTCTGCCGGCCCTTCTTCGCAGTTGACGTCCTACCGTGGGCTCCCCAGCCTGGCTTGCGGCCGCGCTGCTTACCGTGGCCGTTGCGGCCGGAAGCGGCCACGTCGGCCATCCACGACGGCTTGCGGCGCGGAGGCAAACCGGCGGCTGCCGGCG
>JBBITS010000170.1:0-5353 GCA_037440665.1 Chloroflexota bacterium | reverse complement strand
CACGCGCACACTCGCGCCAGCGACGGCGCCAGCACGGCCGAGGAGATGGCGCGCGCCGCCGCCGAACGCGGATACGCGTACCTGGCGATCACCGACCACAGCAAAGGGCTGGGCGTCGCGCGAGGGCTGACCGAGGACGACCTGCGACGCGAGCACGCCGCCATCCGCACGCTGCAACCGTCGTTCAGGTCGCTTCGCCTGCTGTGCGGTGTCGAGGTCGACATCCGGGCGAACGGCAGGCTCGACCTGGACGACGAGTTCCTGGCGGCCTGCGACATCGTGCTCGCGTCGATCCACTCCGCGTTCGGGCGCAGCGCCCGAGAGCAGACCGAGCGTCTGATCAAGGCCATCGAGCACCCGGCCGTTGACGTGATCTGCCACCCGACGGGACGTCTGCTGGGCAAGCGCGCGGGCTACGAGATCGACCTCCCGGCCGTCCTCGACGCGGCCGCGAGGGAGGGCGTCGCCATCGAGGTCAACGCGCAGCCGGATCGGCTGGACCTGAACGACGACGGCATCCGCGCGGCCGTCGAGCGCGGCGTCATGCTGGTCATCAACACCGACGCACACCATCACGACCAGTTCGGCCTGATGCGCTTGGGCGTGAGCACGGCGCGGCGTGGCTGGGCGCCGCCTGATCTGGTCCTCAACACGCGATCCGCAGCAGGCCTTCAGCGCTGGCTTCGGGACCGCCGGCGGCGCGCCGCTCGATGACATCCGCGCTTCCAAAGCCGCCGCCGGGCGGCTATTCTAGCACCGGATTGACGGCCTGCAAGGAGGCGTTCCGGGGCCCATGAGCGTCCGGTTCGAACACGTCAGCAAGCGCTTCGGTAGCGTCGTCGCACTATCCAGCTTCACCCTCGACGTTGCCGACGGCGAGTTCATGGTGCTGCTGGGGCCATCGGGCTGCGGCAAGACGACGGCCCTCCGTATCCTCGCCGGGCTCGAAGAGCCGACGGCGGGCGAGGTCTTCATCCACGGGCGCAACGTCACCGACCTGCCGCCCCGCGAACGCGACGTCGCCATGGTCTTTCAGAACTACGCGCTCTACCCGCACATGAGCGTGTACGACAACCTGGCCTTTGGCCTGCGGATGCGGAAGCTCCCGCGCCGCGAGGTAGACCGCTCGGTGCGCGAGGCGGCGTCGCTTCTCGGCATCGGCGAACTGCTGAAGCGCAAGCCGGGGCAGCTCTCGGGCGGGCAGCGTCAGCGGGTGGCCCTGGGACGCGCCATCGTGCGCCGCCCGAAGGCGTTCCTGATGGACGAGCCGCTGTCGAACCTCGACGCCAAGCTCCGCGTGCAAACCCGGCTCGAACTCATCCGCCTGCACCGCACGCTGGGCACGACGGTTCTCTACGTCACGCACGACCAGGTGGAGGCGATGACCATGGGCAAGCGCATCGCCATCCTCGACAAAGGCATCCTGCAGCAGGTCGGGCCGCCTCAGGTCGTCTACGCGAAGCCCGCCAACCTCTTCGTCGCCGAATTCATCGGCAGTCCGGCGATGTCGTTCTTCCGGGGCCCCGTGCGCGACGCGGGCGACGGCGTCCTGGCGGTCGATCTCCCCACGCTGTCGTTCCGCCTCTGGCACCAGAACGCGGACCTCGTCCGGCGCGCCAACCTCACCGAGGTAGTGATCGGCGTCCGGCCGGAGCACATCGAACGGGCCGAGGACTACGGCGAACGCCCCGCCGCAGCGACTTTCGAAGCGCACGTCGACGTCGTGGAGTCGCTGGGCAACGAAGTACACGCGACGCTGCTGTTGGACGGCCGCAGCGTGGTGGCGCGCCTCCCCGTCGAGGCCACGGTGCAGACCGGCGAGGCGCGACGTTTCGCCATCGGCCCCGAGCGTCTGCACCTGTTCCACCCGCAGGGCGGCCAGAGGCTCTCGTGAGCGCGCCGACCGCCGTCCGCCGCCATACCGCGTCGTGGCGCCTGGCGCGCTTCGCGAAGCAGGCGGCCGCCGCGGCGCCGTTCCTTCTGCCGTCGCTGGCGCTGTTCAGCGTGTTCGTCTTCTACCCGCTGGTCCGCTCGATCTGGCTGGGGTTTCACGGCACCGACCCCTTTGGCCGGCGCGAGGTGTGGGTGGGCATCGAGCAGTACCAGGACGTGCTGACGTCGCCCGACTTCCGGTACAGCCTGCTGGTCACAGGCCAGTTCGCGCTGTATACCGTCGTGCCCGCGACCATCATCGGCCTGTATCTGGCGCTGCTGGCGCACCAGAGGCTGCCCGGCATCGTCATCTTCCGGACGATCTTCTCATCAACGGTGGCTTCGTCCGTCGCAGTCTCGTCGGTGATGTGGCTGCTGCTTCTGAACCCCGGCGTCGGCGTCCTGAACTACCTGCTGGACAAGGGAGGACTGCCGACGGCGAGCTGGCTGACCGACCCCGACTGGGCGTTGCCGGCGGTGGCGATGACCACGGTCTGGATGAACGTCGGGTTCGCCACCATCGTCATCCTGGCGGGCCTCCAGAACATCCCGGAGGACCTGTACGAGAGCGCCCGGGTGGACGGCGCAGGCCCGTGGAACCAGTTCCTGCACGTAACGCTGCCGGGGCTGTCCCCTACCCTGCTCTTCGTCTCAGTGGTCGGAGTCATCTTCGCCTTCCAGTCGTTCGGACAGATCCACATCCTGACGCGCGGCGGCCCGCTGGATTCGACGACTGTCATCGTATACTCCATCTACCGGGAGGCGTTCCTGCACTACAACCTCGGTCTGGCGTCGGCGCAGGCGGTGGTGCTGTTCGCGATCGTCCTTCTGCTTACCATCACGCAGTTCGTCATCGCGCAGCGGTGGGTGTTCTACCGATGAGGCGAGGACAGCGGGTCCGGCGGTTCGCGATGAAGGCGGCGCTGAGCCTGCCGATGTACGGACTACTCGCAGCATCAGCCGCGGTGATCCTCTTCCCGCTGTACATGACGGCGGTGGACAGCCTCCAGCCGCTAGGTAAGCTGTTGGAGTTCCCGCCCGACCTCTGGCCCGGCGACCCGATCTGGTCCAACTACAAGTCGGCCGTCACCGACATACCGATGAGGCGCTACCTGCTGAACAGCTTCATTATGGCCGGCGTCATCACGGCCGGGCAGGTCGCGACCTCGGCGCTGGCCGCCTACGCCTTCGCCTTCAAGCGCTTTCCCTTGCGCACGCCGCTCTTCTTCCTGTTCCTCTCGACGATGATGGTGCCGTGGGAGGTGTCCATCATCCCCAACTTCCAGACGATCCAGCGCCTGGACTGGCTGGACACGTATCAGGGCCTCACGGTCCCGTTTCTGGCGACGGCCTTCGGCACGTTCCTGCTGCGCCAGCACTTCCTGACGTTGCCCCAGGAGCTGAAGGACGCCGCCGACATCGACGGCTACGGCGACCTGCGCTTCCTCCTGTTCGTCGTGGCGCCGCTCTCGCGGGCCGCGCTGGCGACGCTGGCCGTGTTCAGCTTCCTGCAGGCGTGGAATCAGTACCTCTGGCCGCTGCTGGTGACGAACGACCCGGACATGCGCACGGTGCAGATCGGCATCGCCGCGCTGCAATCGGAGGAAGTGCAGCGGATGAACGTGGTGCTGGCGGGCACTGTGGTCGCGCTCGCCCCGATGCTAGTGCTCGTCATCGTGTTCCAGCGCTTCCTCGTGCGCGGCCTGACGGCGGGCGCGGTGAAGGGCTAACGATGACGCGGCTGGCAGCGGTCCTCATGCTCTGCCTGGCCGCCGGGCCTCTGACGGGCTGCGCGGAAAGCGGCGTCCGGAAGGTCGATGGCCGCATCCAGGTGCGCTTCTGGCACTCCATGAGCGGCACCAACAGCGACGCCCTCCAGCGCATCGCCGACGGCTTCAACAGCGTGCAGGACATGTACGACGTCCAGCTCATCTACCAGGGCGGCTACTCCGACTCCCTCAAGAAGCTGGTATCATCGTTCGGCACGGCCAGCATGCCGACCGTCATCCAACTGGACGACATCCAGTTGCAGTTCATGGTCGATAGCCAGGCCACCGTGCCCGCGCAAGACCTCATAGAACTGGACGCGGCGGCGGCGGGCGCCGACCAGGGGTATCCTCCGCCCGTGGACCTCGCCGACTTCGAGCCGCGCGCCATCGACTACTACACGCTGAACGGCAAGCTCCAGGCTATGCCCTTCAACCTGGCGAGTCCGGTGCTCTACTACGACAGGCACGCCTTTCGCGCCGCCGGCCTGAACCCGGACGACCCACCGGGGACGCTGGACGAGGTGCGCGCGTACTCCGAGCGCCTGGTGACAGGCTCGCCTGAGGGCTCACCAATACGCGCCGGGATATCACTCGCCATCAGCGCCTGGGTTTTCGAGCAGATGCTGGCGCGCCAGGGTTCCACGTACGCCAACAACGGCAACGGCCGTGAGGCGCGCGCCAGCGCCGTCACCTTCGACGGACCCGACGGCGAGGCCATCCTCGACTGGTGGCAGCGGATGGTCCACGACGGGCTGGCGAAGAACACGGGCATGCAGGGACGCGACGCCATCATCTCGCTTCTTTCCGGCGAGAGCGCCATGGCCATCGAATCGACCGCGGCCATGCGGGCGCTGGTGGCGCTGGGAGGCGGAGAACCCGGCGACCCTCGTTTCGGCGCCGCGCCGCTGCCAGCGCCGTTCTCTGAGGAGGGCGGCATGGTCCTCGGCGGCGCCGCCGCCTGGATCATGAAGGATCGGCCCGAGGCGGAGATACGGGGAGCGTGGGAGTTCCTGAAGTACGCGACGATGCCCCACATCCAGGCGCAATGGCACACCGACACCGGGTACTTCCCGGTGCGCGTGTCGGCGTGGGACATGGAGCCGGCGGCCACGTTGCACCGCGACTTTCCGCAGTTCACCGTCGCCCGAGATCAGGTGCTGGCCTCGCCGCGCGGCGTAGTGACCGCGGGCGCTGTCATCGGGCCGTTCACGCAGGTGCGGGAGGCGGTCGTCGAGGCGTTCGAGCAGGTGCTGGTCGGCGACAAGACGCCGCGCGAAGCTCTCGACGCCGCCGCCGAACAGGCGAACCGGGCTATCGAGCGCTACAACCGCAGCGTGGAATGACATACGCTCACGGAAGGCGCCGCCTGTGGCGAGGGCCGAGTGGTAGAGGCGGGTCTGTGACCCGCCCCTCCAGCCGGACGACGCAGCAGAAATGAATGCCGCCTTTCAAGGTGGCCTTCCCCATTGGGTTCCTCTTCGCCACGCAGATGGTCATTGACGAAATAGGTGGTACAGCCGACAGAAGTGTTACCCATGTCTCCATACACCTGTTACCCATCTCTCTGGTCTACACAGTCGCGCGGAGAGGGGGATGCCGGCAGACAGGGGGTGAGGTGAGAAACGACCTTTACACCATCACATCCGGCCAGC
>JBBITS010000169.1:0-5370 GCA_037440665.1 Chloroflexota bacterium | reverse complement strand
CGAGCAGGCGCTAATCGAGGCTGGCTACACCTGGCAGGAGATAGAGGAACTGCGGGCGTCGGGCGCCATCGGGCCGCGTTCGAGCGCTTGACCCTCACGCTCCCTCGCCGCACCCTTATGGCCAGCGCCGGCCGCGTGGCTCGTACGCCAGCGGATGAATACAGGAGGAGACCACGTCGAATGCGCATGCCGCAGGTGTTCGTTCCCACCGGCGCCTGGAACTATCGCGCCGGCATCACAGCAGACGACGTCATCGAGTCGGCTCGGAAGGCGGAAGCGGTCGGCATCGACGGTCTGTTCGCGGGCGACCACGTGACGTTCTACGGTACCGGCAACGACGGACTGATCAACCTGGCCGCCGTGGCGGCGCACACCGAGCGCGTGCTGCTGCAAACGAGCGTTTACCTACTGGCCTTGCGTCACCCGACGCCCGTGGCGCTGCAGTGCGCCCTGCTCGATCAGCTCGCGCAGGGGAGGCTCCTACTCGGCATCGGCATCGGCGGCGAGGACCCCAACGAGTGGTGGGCCTGCGGGGTCGACCCGAAGACGCGGGCGCGGCGCACCGACGAGGCCATGCAGATCATGCGCTCGCTCTGGACGCAGGAGGAGACGACGTTCGAGGGCAGGCACTTCCGCTTGAACTCCGTGCGCCTGCAGCCGAAGCCGTTTCGCGACACCGGCGTGCCCATGTGGGTGGGCGGGCGCTCGGACGCGGCCGTGCGCCGGGCGGCGCGCTACGGCGATGGCTACACGGGCATCTGGATATCGGCGCGGCGGTTCAAGGAGGTCCAGGAGAAGCTGGTGGAGTTCGCCGCCGAGGCGGGACGCGCTGACGTGGAGTTCCAGTTCGGGATGCAGATATGGCTCGGCGTCGACGACGACACGGCGAAGGCGCGCGAGAAGGTGGCGCGGCGGATGGAGGGTTTCTACAAGATTCCGTTCGAGAGCTTCGAGAAATACGTGCCGTACGGTCCGCCGGAGAGCGTCGCCGAGTTCATCGCGCCCTACGTCGAGCTGGGCTGCGCGCACGTCAACCTCGTAGCGGCCGATAAGTCGCAGGACGCGGTGCTGGAGGCGGTGCTGCGGGTGAGAGACTCGCTGCGCAAAATCTGCCGGTAGCGTCCCGCCCGGCGCAGGCCGTCTGCTCGCGCCGATGACCCCGGGAGGGGGAGTGTTCACGCATGGCTGACGATGCCTGATGTACTGGGCTGGTGGCTGGCGGTCGAGGTTATCGGCCTTGCGGCCCTTCCTCTCACGTTCGTCTTTCTGGGACGCCTCCCCGATCGCGGCTATGCCCTCTCCAAGACGCTAGGTCTCCTGATCTCCGGCTACGTTCTCTGGATTCTGAACATGGCGCACCTTCTGCCCAACACGCCGCGGGGCGTCGCGGGCGCGGTGGTGATCGTCGGCATCTTGTCGGCCTGGGTCGCCTGGCGGCGTCGTGACGACCTCAGCGCTTTCGTCCGCGAGCGTTGGGGGTACGTCGTCGCCGTCGAGGGTCTGTTCCTCGCGGCGTTCCTGGTGGGAGCCTGGCTGCGCTCTTACGTGCCCGACATCGAAGGCACCGAAAAGCCCATGGACTTCATGTTCCTGAACGCGGCCAGCCGGGCCGAGCGCTTTCCTCCGCCCGATCCGTGGCTCTCGGGCTTACAGGTGGCCTACTACTACTTCGGCTACATGCTGGTGGGTATGGTCGGCCAACTGGCGGGCGTGGCCACCAACGTCGGCTACAACCTCGGGCTGGCGATGATCGCCGCCCTGACGTGCGTGGGGGCGTTCGGCGTCGTCTACGACCTCACGGCGTTGAGGCCAGAGGGCGAGGAGAAGTCCAGTGGCCCGCCGTGGCTGGCGTCGGCCGCCCGCGCCGGCCTCCTGGTAAAGCCGGCCATCTTCGGATTCGTCGCGCTCGTTTTCGTCGCCATCATGGGCAACCTGGAGGGGATTTTCGAGTTCGCCGCGGCGAACGGCCGCCTGGGGAGCGGGTTCTACGACTGGCTGGAGATCAAGCAGCTCGGCGTCCTTCCGGCGAACTCCGACCGCTGGTACCCGACCGAGGAGTGGCAGTTCTGGTGGTGGTTCCGCGCGAGCCGCGTCCTCAGCCGCCCTTTCGAGGGTGGGGAGCTAGAGATCATCACCGAATTCCCGTTCTTCAGCTTCCTGTTGGGCGACCTGCACCCGCACGTCATGGCGCTCCCGTTCATGATGCTGGCGGCGGGCGTGGCGCTGCACATCATCCTCAGCCCCGAGCCGCTGGACCTGGTGTACTGGCTGCAGCGCCCTGCGGCGCTGGCCGGTTGCGCGCTGGTCGTCGGCGGTCTGGGCTTCATCAACACTTGGGACGCGCCAACGTTCGGCATGCTTCTGGCCGCCGTCGCGCTGGTCCGCAACCTTCAGCTCGCCGGCGAGGCGAGGGCGCGCGTCTGGCGGCGGACGCTCGACATCGCGAGCTTCGCGCTTCCTCTGGCCGCTGTGGCGCTGCTGACGTACGCGCCGTTCTTCTTCGGGAGCCTCGACAGCCAGGCTCAGGGCGTCAGCGCCGTGTCCGACCCGGGCACGCGCCCTGTGGACGCGGTCATCTTCTGGGGGCCGATGGCCATCGTCCTTGCGCCTTTCCTCGGCCGCAGGCTGTGGAACGCCCACCGCGCGCGGCCACTGTCGGGACGCGAAGTGGCGCTGAGCCTAGCACTGCCCGCTGCTCTCCTTCTGGCGTGGCTCGTTTGGGACGGCCTCGCGGCCGTCGGCGACACCGTTGGTCTGCCTCTGCGCGAGGCGCCGGGTGGCCTGGGCGACCGCGCGGGCGAGCGGCGCTCGGAGTTGCTCACGCTGCTGGCCTTCGGCCTCGCGTTCGGGGCGGCGGCACTCGCGCTTTGGCGGGAGCTGCAGCGGGACGCGTCGGCTCACCGGACCCCTGTTCTCATGACGCTTACGTTGACGGCGCTGGCGCTGCTGCTTGTGTACAACACCGAGCTGTTCTTCCTGGTGGACACCTTCGGGAACCGCATGAACACGGCGTTTAAGCTCTGGTACCAGGCGTGGGCGCTGCTGGGTCTGGCCACGGGGTTCGCTGCGTTCGACCTGTGGCGCGCGTGGTTCCAAGGCGGCGCGCTCCAGCGGGCGCGTGGGTGGCCTCTGGCCTGGGCTGCGGTTGCCTCGCTTGTGGCCGTTGGGGGGCTCCTTTATCCTGTGGGCGCTACGCTGTCCCGGTCGGATGGGCTCAGGGGAGAGCGAACGCTGAACGGTTTGAACTCAGTGCGCCGGGCCGACCCCGGCGAGTACGACGCCATCCAGTGGCTGTACGACCGGCGGCGAGCGGACATCGTCATCGCCGAGGCGCTGGGAGGCGACTACTCGTACGGCGGGCGGATGTCGGCGGCCACCGGCATCCCCACCCTCCTCCAGTGGCCCGGCCATGAGTTCCAGTGGCGCGGCGAGACGGAGTCGCAGGGTAGCCGACAAACTGATATCGAACGGCTGTACACGACCCTGGACGCGGACGAAGTCGCCGCCATAGTGAACCAGTACGGCGTCAATTTCGTTATTGTTGGCAGGGACGAGCGCGAGAAGTATCCCGCTGAAGGGCTGAGCAAGTTCGAGCAGGTGCTCGGACCGCCGAGGTTCCAGAGCGGACAGACGGCGATCTATTCGACCTTCCCCGTGCTCGAGCGGGGACCGTAGAGCGGAGCGGTTCCTTCGAAGATGGCGAAACAGGAGCAAGTTGCGCCCGCCAGCGACGTTACCGAGCGGCTGAGGACCGTTCAGTGGGCTCCTGCGCTGCCGTACGGGCGCATTGTGGACCTGGCGGCGCGCTACTGGGAGTCCGGACTCTATGCCCTGATCGTGGCCTTCGGCGTCGTCATCCGCTTCTACGACCTCGGAAGCCGCGCTCTGCACCACGACGAGTCGCTCCACTCCCGCTACGCGTGGGAGATCGCGACGGGCATCGGCTACGACCATATCCCCTTCATGCACGGCACGTTCCAGTTCATGGGCAACGGCGCCGTCATGTGGCTGCTGGGCGACAGCGACTACACGGCGCGGGTGCTCGCCGCGACCATGGGCAGTGGCATGATCGTGTTACCCCTGCTGCTGCGCGATTACCTGGGGCGGCTGGCCGCGCTGGCCGCCGCTGCGCTCATTGCCATCTCGCCTACGCTGTTCTACTACAGCCGCTTCACCCGCGAGGACATCTACACCGGCTTCTGGACGCTGGCGCTCGTCGTCTGCATCTGGCGCTACCTGGCGAGTCAGCACGAGGGCTGGCTGTACGGCGCCGCCGCCATGCTGGCGTTCTCCTTCGCCACGAAGGAGACGACCTTCATGACGGCGCTGATCTTCATCGTCTTCCTCGACTACATGGTGTCCGCAGACCTCGCACGCCAGATCGTCGAACAGCGCAGGATCACGGACCCGGCGACGCGTCTGGTCGTCCACGCCGCCCTCCTCCCGTTCGCATGGCTCATAGCCGTCCTCTGGCCGTTCATCGCGCCCTGGCGGCGCCAGTATGACCTGGAGTTGCCAGTCGCCGCCCCGATCCTGATCGTCCTCGGCACGCTGACGGCGCCCCAGTTCACGGCCGGCATTACTCAGAAGGTGCTGGGCGATGGCCTCGGCATCGACTGGTTCAAGAGCGCGGGCTTCGGCGAGGCGCGCGATCACGTCGCCGGCGGCGAGCAGACGATGGCTCAGTACAGCACGCTGTTCCTCATCTTCGTCACAGCTTACTTCGGCATGCTGTGGGACGCCCGCAAGTGGCTCATCAGCGGCGCGATCTTCTACTTCGTCTTCACGTTCCTGTTCACGACGTCGTTCACGAACCCGGCGGGATTCTGGTCGGGCATCTGGGGTTCGCTGGACTACTGGCTCCAGGAGCAGCACACGCGCAGGGGCGACCAGCCCGAGTTCTACTACTTCATCCTGCTGCCCGTGTACGAGTTCGTGCCGTTGGTCATCGCTCTTATCGGGACCCTGTACTACGCCTTCCGGGGTGAGTTGAGGGACCGCTTGATCGCCGGCTCGGCGCTCTTGGCAGTCATCGTCATCGCCGCCACCAACCGCAACTTCAGCGAGTCCACGCGGAACGCCGCGGGATACGGCGTCGTCCTGCTAGTCATCCTACTGTTGCAGGTCGACACGTTCCTGCGGTTCCTCCTGGTCTGGTTCATGAGCATGTTCATGGCCGTCTCGCTGGCAGGGGAGAAGATGCCGTGGCTGAACGTCCATCTGGCGCTGCCGCTGGCAATACTGGCCGCGCGCTACGTCAACGACTTCTACGAGGGCACCGACGTCAAGCTCGACCTGCCGCCGCTGGAGCGCTGGGCGCCCTACGCCTACGCGGCCATCGGCGCGGGGCTGGGTAGCGTCGTCTTTCTC